>DATEXU010000001.1:0-3107 GCA_035256645.1 Thermodesulfobacteriota bacterium
TAAAAACATTATCTATTAAACTGACTTCCTCTATGTGAAATGGGACTTGCTTTTCAACATAGAAGGAATGACACCGGAAGGGCAATGAACCAGAGGTCGACTTCGAGTCGACCCATGATTTTAAACCCCTCGCCTTCAAGGCGAGGGTAGTTTAGATATTGAAACGAAATCTCTGCCATACATTCCTTTTTACACAGATGCTCTAAAATTAGTGGCAGCCTTTAAAGGCGAACATCGGCAAAGGAAGTATGGATGCATAAAAGGGTGCAACTTTTTTTGCACTGTCAACCCTATTTATTAAAGGCTAATTTACTGATTTAAATAAGTTACCAGAAGACAACTAAAATCATGTCAACTTTCGTTGCACCCTTTTGTGAACCACTTTCCCTCTCAAATTAGCTCCAGAATTCTTGTGATTACCAAACGTTAGCAAACGCAATCTTCCGGTTATTAACCTGGGTATACTATTTGCTAATGATGATCTCTGAAGTCATGGGAAGAATCTAAGTCGAAAAAGTAGATTTCTAACAAAGGCATTGAATTATTTTTAGGAATTTCCAATGAAGTGTGGTCGCTGCGGAAGCGCTATGATTTGGGAGAAATTTTATGGCCCCCAGGAGCATTTCCTCGGATGGAAGTGCATCTTTTGTGGGGAAATTATCGACTATTTAATTCTGGAGAATAGGCGATCAGCAAGCCGAATGGGGGAAAGAAGACAAAAAGTAGGCAAATTGAATACCCGACCTTTCAGCCCGTTGAGTTAACACATTGAATGAAGGGAGGTATTAAAACGGAGATGGATGAATCTTTTGATCCGGAAAAATATGGAATGCTGTCCTGCATCGAATGTGAAGGCAACGGAAAACTACTCAACGAGTTTGAAGATATTGAAATTTGCCCAAGATGTGGAGGGTTTGGGTTTATCAAAAAGGAAGAGGAACCCGATAAAAACGGGATAGTCAGTCTAATAAAAAATAATAAATAATAAATGTTGAAGAAAAAAGTGATGTATAGTAATCTAATATAATCCAACGGAATAGATTTCCTCAGATTTATGAATTTATTTCTTGAGTTATGCGTGCTTATTAATTAAGCAAAATGGTTGAAATCGCTCCCATCAAGCAGAATACGATTCAATTCCACAGCTATTCAACATTTCCTTGTGGATTAAGTTGGGAAACCTTTTAGGGAAAACTTTTTAAGGGACCGATTAGATGAAAAAAGAAGAAAAAGAAGTCAAGTCCCGTTATGGAACTGTGAATTTTGAAAAGAGGAAACATCCCCGATTTGATGTCAATCTGCCGATAGAGTATGTTCGAAGTGATTTGGTCACCAGCCGGGGCGAAGCCCTCAATGCCAGTGAAGGGGGGTTGCTCCTCTACCTTCCGGAAAAAATGGAAATTGGACAGCATCTGTCGTTAAAATTATTTTTTTCTTCGGGTTCTGAGTTAAAAACCGTCGAAACGCTGGTTAAGGTAGTTTGGATGGATTTTCATCTGGGGGAGAATCGGGGAGATTATCGTGCCGGCGTGAGGTTTATTGATATCTCGCCGGGGGACATGGAGAAACTAAGAAATTTTTTAAAAAGTCTTTCCAGAGAGACGACTTAAGGCATGAGATAGAAAAAAAATGATAAAGCTTGAGGGAGGATAAACGGTTATCATTAAAGATGGTGTGGCGGGGAGGGAATTTATCATATCCTGTTTCATACGACTTTTCCTCTCTTTTTCTTATAAAATAAGGTTAGGTTTTCAAGCTCTGTTAAAATTTGGTTTTTTCCGTCTTGCGATTCAAGAACGGCCCTGCTCTCTACGATTTTTTTAACCTTATACTCGACGCCGTTTAAAATACTTCTCACCGTGTCTCCCACCTTTGTTTCCATGGCGATCCCTCCTACTATGTTCCCCGCCACAATGGAAAGTTAGCACAAATCTTCCTTATTGTAAAGAAATTTTTTACGTGATTTAACACGATTTTTTCTTATTTTGCGCTATTTTACTATATTCCTCTCGGAATCTTTTATATGAACATCCTTGTCGATGATGGTTTTTTTCTCATCATTTCTTGGCCCAATCGCCAGCGCAAGGACTTGCTCCGGGGCTTCAAAAAGAGTGGACGAAATGTTGACAATTAACAACTTCATAAGCATCTTTGAATTGGAAGGTTATGTTAATTGCTGAATTTGTGATGGTTTATGATTAATGGTGTGCTAACTGGAGGTGATAATTATTATGAAAATTTTATTCTTGTTGTTAGTGTTAATACTCGTTGCCGTCTATGGGTGTCAAAAGTCCGATATCGTTCAACAAAGGGCAAAGAACGATGTGGTTAAAGAGGATGCGACGATAGAAAAGGCTACGTTGGCCGGAGGATGTTTTTGGTGTACTGAAGCAGATATCGAGAAATTGCCAGGGGTTGTCAAAGTCATATCAGGTTACACCGGAGGGAAAAAAGAGAATCCAACCTATGAAGAGGTGTCGTCCGGGACGACCGGGCATGTCGAGGCCGTCCGGGTTTATTATGATCCCTCTAAGATAACTTACGAAGAATTACTCGATTTCTTCTGGAGGCATGTTGATCCTACCGATCCGGGTGGCCAATTTGTGGATCGAGGTCCGCAATATCGAAGCGTTATCTTTTATCATGATGACGAACAAAAAAGGCTGGCAGAAAAATCGAAGGAGACGTTAAACAAATCCGGGAGGTTTAATAAGCCTCTTGTGACGGAGATCACAAAATTTACCAAATTTTTTGAAGCAGAGGCGTATCACCAGGATTACTATAAAGAACATCCACTCAAATATGGTTATTACAGGCATGCGTCAGGTCGCGATCAGTTTTTAAGCAAGGTTTGGGGAAAAGACCTGGAAGGGACAAAGCCCCATGATGAAAGGACCTATAAAAAACCCGACAATATAACCCTGAGAAAAAAGCTGTCTTCTTCGGGGTATGAGGTGACTCAGAAGAATGGTACGGAACCGGCGTTTCAAAATGAATATTGGGATAATAAAAGGGAAGGAATTTATGTTGATGTTGTTTCCGGGGAGCCTCTGTTCAGTTCCCTTGACAAGTTTGATTCCGGGACCGGATGGCCAAGTTTTACCAAA
>DATEXU010000002.1:0-18022 GCA_035256645.1 Thermodesulfobacteriota bacterium
CTGGGAATACTTCTTTTCCCGGATGTCGACTTCCCGGTGGTCTCTGTTTCTACTACCTGGCTTAATGCGCGGCCCGAGGAGGTTGATAATAACGTTACCGATGAACTGGAAGATTCCCTGGGGGGAATTGAAGGGATTAAACATATCTCGTCCGAGAGCTACCAGGGTCTCTCACGGGTCATGATTGAATTTGAACTCTTCAAAAATGTGGATGTGGCCTCAGAGGAAGTGCGCGACAAGGTTTTTCGAGTAATCAATAACCTTCCCGAAGATTCTGAAAGTCCCCTGATAGAAAAAATTGATATTAATGCAAATCCGGTTATCTGGATGGCTTTTTTTGGACAGAGGTCGATTGAGGAGCTTACGGATTATGCTGATAAAACGGTTAAACCGCTTTTTCAAAAACTGAAAGGGGTAGGTGATGTCTGGATATACGGACAAAAAAGAAAGGTAAGGATTTGGCTCAACCGTGACCGGCTGGCACGGTATAACCTTGGGGTTGATGAGATTATTCGGGTCATCAAGGCTCAGCATATTGAAGTTCCTGGAGGGAAAGTGGAATCTTCGTCGAAGGAATTTTTGATCCGTACCCTGGGAGAGTTTCCTACGGAAGAATCGTTCAATGAGCTTATTGTCGCCTATCGGGAAGGAAATGCTATCCGGATTCGGGACCTGGGGTATGCTGAGGCTGGGCGGGAAGACTTTACTTCAGAGACTCGCTATTCTGGGGATAAGAAATTGGTTAATAAGGCAGCAGCAATTGGTATTGCTCCGCGCTCCGGAGCCAATGAAGTTGAGATGGCCCGCTTGGTCAAAAAAGAAGTTGAAAATATTCGCAAGACACTTCCTCCGGGAATGTTTCTTGAGATTGCCAGTGATGATACGGCCTTCATCGAAAGTTCTATTAAGGAGGTAAAGTTTCAGCTTATTCTGGGTGGAATCGCAGCTGCCTTAGTAGTTTTGCTTTTTCTCCAGAACATCCGAACCACGATTTTTACCTCAATTGCCATTCCCACCTCAATTATTTCAACTTTTGCTGCCATTTATGCTTTTGGTTTTACCATCAATAACCTGACCATGCTTGCCTTGGTAACTGCCGTAGGTCTGGTGATTGATGATTCGATCATCATGGAAGAAAACATTTACCGTCACCGGTTTGAACTAAATAAACCCGCAATGCAAGCTGCTCTTGATGGGTCAAAGGAAATAGGTTTTGCGGTGATCGCCTCAACCCTTACGTTAGCCGGGGTTTTTCTCCCGGTTGCTTTTATGGGTGGTCTGATAGGGCGATTTTTTAAAGAGTTTGCCCTTACCATGGCTTTTGCAGTGGGGTGGTCTATGTTTGTGGCTTTAACCGTAGAACCCATGCTTGCTTCTCGATTTCTTAAACCAGGGGGGGAGAAGTGGCTTCTTTTTCGGAGCTTTGATGCTATGATGGGAAGGCTCAGAACTTTTTACCGTCAGGGGATCACCTGGCTTCTTGACCATCGGTATGTAGTTAACCTCGTCATTGTCTTAGCTTTACTTGGGGGAGGAATATTCTTAAGATTTATCGGAAAAGAATTTGTAACCCCAGAGGATAAAAGTCAGTTCTTGGTTAGCATCGAAAACCCTTTGAGTTACTCCATCTATAAAACTGATGGGGTCGTGAGGCAGATTGAAAAATTTATTCAAGAAATGCCGGAAGTTAAAAACTATTGGGTAATCAGCGGAGCCTCCGGAAGTTTTGTTCCCGAGGCGAGCAAAGGGCTTGTATATGTCAATCTGGTTCCTAAAAACGAACGCAAAAAGTCACAGCTGGAATTAATGGCGGAGATTCGCGAAAAAATAAAAACCATCCCTGATACAACAGCGTTGGTTTCCGAACTTTCTCTGGTTGGTGGCGGAACACGGGGAGAAGAAATTCAGTTGGTTATTCAAGGCCCAAACCTTCAGGGATTGGATAGATATTCCCGGGAGATTATGGGTCGGATGGCAAAATTTCGCGGCATTGTGGATATCGATCGCAGTTTAGAACTGGAAAAACCGGAAGTCAGAATAAAAATTAACCGTAATAAGGCGGCAGACCTCGGCGTGGAGGCCCGGACAATTGCGGATACCGTGGGAGCTTTTATGGGGGGTATAGATGTGGCGGAATTTAAAAGCGGAGGTGAAAGTTATGATGTTCGTCTTCGGCTTGTGGATAAGGAAAGAACCCTTCCCACTGATCTTGATCAAATCTGGCTTCATACTCAAAAGGGAGAAGCCATTAACTTGGCAAGTTTGGTTACCATTGAGACCGGAGTAGGTCCCAGTGTGATCAGCCGTTTAGACCGTCAACGCGCAGTCTTCATCTTTGCTAACCTGGAAAAAGGAAAAACGCTCGGAGAAGCGAAACAAGAAATTAACACGATGATGAAAGAGGTGTTGCCGGAAGGATATACTTGCAAATATATGGGCCGCAGCGAAGCCTTTGGGGAAACTATTTATTACATTGCGTTTGCTTTTGTCTTGGCGACCATCCTTACCTACATGATCCTTTCTGCCCAGTTTGAGAGTTTTGTATTCCCGTTATCCATCATGATGGGGCTTCCGCTTTCCTTTATCGGAGCCTTTGGGCTTCTCTTTATCACCGGCAATACGCTCAACCTTTTTTCCATGATTGGTTTAATCTTATTAGTTGGTTTACCGGCCAAAAATGGCATTCTTTTGGTTGACCGCACGAATCAACTGCGCAAAGAAGGATTGCCCCTCAAGGAAGCCATCGTTGAGGCAGCCGGTACGCGGCTACGTCCGATCCTTATGACCGCAGTCTCAACCATGGCGGGGGTTATTCCTGTGGCCTTAGGAATCGGTATCGGTTCGGAAAGCCGCCAGCCAATAGGCGTTGCTATTGCCGGGGGTGTGCTCTCTTCTACGCTGCTGACCTTAGTGGTGGTTCCCGTAATTTATAGCTACTTAGATCGGTTTACTCAAATCAGTCTTTTTTCGAAGATCAAAAAGAGAATGTGGGCGCAAGAAGAGGAACGGAAAGAAAATCCCTCCTAAGGTTTGGGTACTGTGATGGGCTTAGGCTTTTTCACTCGGTCTTAGTTCTCGCGGGCAGGGTTACTGAGATTTGAATTGACCGAGCCCCTTTCCCCCCTTTCAAAGCGGCAACCATACCGGTAAGCGTATTGATAAACATCTCCTGAATAAATGGCTTGAGCGGGGCGTACGCACCATCAAGAATAAGCGACACTGAAGGTGAAGGTTTCGTTTTTAGAAATTTATCTTCAATCAGGTCAGCTAATCCCTTCACATCGTTGATGTCAAAATAAGGCACCTTAAGGTCAAAGTGCTGATTGCTGGCGACCGCGATCAGGGTATCATCCTCAGTGCAGAGGAGCTCTTGATGAACCTCCTTGCGAAAAACTTCGACTTTGGGCTTATTCCCTCGTTTATATCCTTCGGTAAAGACAATATCCACATCCTGAAGATACACGGCGGCAATAGTGTCTAAGCTCTCTTCCTGCTTGATATCTTTTATTATGGCAACCTTAGCAGGGGAGGAAATGGCAACTGTTGAAGCCCCTGCTTTTTTATGGCGCCAGGTATCTTTACCCTCACGGTCAATGTCAAATTCGTGAGTGTCATGCTTGATGGTGCCAATATGGTATCCTCGGTTTTTAATTTCCGCGATGAGTTTTTCCAAGAGAGTAGTTTTGCCGCTGTCTGACTTTCCAACAATTGAAATGATCGGGGGCATAGGTTTCCCTTTCTTTCAAGAGGGTTAAACAAGCAGTCAGGAGACAGAAGACAGAATTCAGAAGAAAAATCACCAAGGAGCGCAACCCGCTCAATCTATGACTCTCCTGTATTCTGACTCCTGTCTTCTGACTCCTGATTCATTATTCCTGACTTCTGTCATCCTGTTTTAGGATGATGGAATTCCTCGTATGATTTCCGGGATTATATCTTTGATACCATCAATCGCAAACTGGACTGCAATAACTGATAAAAGTAACCCCATCAAACGAACTAAAATATTAATTCCTGTTTGGCCGCAAAGTCTCATAAGATATTGAGATTGTTTTAAAATAAAATACGTAAGCACTGAGACCACCACGACGATGGAAATAATGATCACGTAGTGGATAAAATCGTGGCAATTGTTGCGTAAAATGATAATGGTGGTGATGGCTCCCGGGCCGCTTAATAAGGGGATGGCTAAGGGGAAAAAAGACACATCCTCTTTTTCCTTGGCTTCGCGTTCTTCCTGGGGACTGGTTTTTTGAGAGGGTTTAAAAACAAACAGCATCCGGAGGGAGATAATAAAAATGAGAATTCCCCCAGCTATTTTAAAGGCTCCGATCGTGATATGGAAAAGGTTAAGAATTAAATTTCCGGTAAGAAGGAAAAATAGCAGGATCAACCCGCTGGCAATCGAAGCTTTCCCTACAATCTGTTTGCGCTCAATAAAATCATTTTTCGGAGTAATGGCGAGGAATAAAGGGACGTTGCCGAACGGATCAACGATAAAAAAGAGAGCGGCAAAAGCAAAAGAAGCAAAATTGAGGTATTCACTAACCATAAAAAATTTTCCGATAGTAAAAAACCCTGTTATTGAAAGTGGTTATGCCGGCACTGTTCCCATCGGCGGTCAGCCTGGATTTTTGATTTCAGGGTAAACACAGAAGGATATTAACAATATCATTTATTTGCGAGCTTGACAAGTGCCGGCAAATGATTACTTTAAAAAAACTCTTAAAACCTAAAAATTGATTTTAGCAGGTTGTTGAAAAACTTATCAATATGCAAAGTGTCATGCTGAACTTGTTTCAGCATCTAATAAAATCAAGATGCTATAAGACCCTGAATCAAGTTCAGGGTGACAAAATTATACCTGTGAGAGAGGAAAAAGTTAGCTATGAGATTAGATAAATTTACTATTAAAGCGCAAGAAGCAATTGTTGAGGCTCAAGCTATCGCAAAAAAGAATGACCATCAACAGGTTGAGCCGGAGCATCTTCTTCTCAGTCTCCTTGAGCAACAGGAAGGACTTCTCGGGCCTCTTTTGAATAAACTGGGAACTGATCCAAACTCTGTAAAAAGTAAACTAAAAGAGTTAATTAATAAAATTCCCAAGGTTTATGGAGAAGGAAGAGGGCAGGCGTACGTTTCTCCCCGGACTGAAAAAGTTTTGGATGAAGCGCTTAATGAAGCAGCGCGTCTCAAGGATGACTATGTGAGCACCGAGCTTATTCTTCTTGCTATTGCGGATGAAAGGGGTGGGAGCGCTGCCAACCTTTTGAACCAAACCGGCGTAACCAAGGATCGGATTTTCAAGGCCTTAATAGAAATCAGAGGATCGCAGAGGGTTACTGACCAAAACCCTGAGGAGAAATACCAGGCTTTAGAACGATATAGCAAGAACCTTACCGATCTTGCCCGTCAAGGAAAACTTGACCCGGTCATCGGCCGGGATAATGAAATTCGCAGGGTCATCCAGGTGCTTTCGCGAAGGACCAAGAATAATCCGGTGCTTATTGGCGAACCAGGAGTGGGAAAAACCGCAATTGTGGAGGGCTTAGCCCAAAGGGTTGTCAAAGGCGATATCCCGGAAACCTTGAAAAACAAAAAGGTGGTAGCGCTTGATCTTGGCGCCTTGATCGCAGGAACCAAATACCGAGGAGAATTTGAGGATCGCCTTAAGGCAGTAATAAAAGAAATTGAGGAAAGCGGAGGAGAAATTATCCTTTTTATCGACGAGCTTCATACGGTTGTCGGGGCCGGTGCAGCCGAAGGAGCGATTGATGCATCAAACATGCTTAAACCAGCTCTGGCGCGGGGAGAGCTTCGCTGCGTCGGAGCGACAACGCTCAATGAATATCGGAAATATATTGAAAAAGATGCGGCTTTGGAAAGACGTTTCCAACCGATCATAGTTGGCGAACCCACCGTGGAAGATACCATCTCTATTCTTCGCGGTTTGAAAGAACGATATGAGGTTCACCATGGCGTTAAAATCCAGGATGCTGCCCTGGTAGCAGCATCTACGCTTTCCCATCGGTACATTTCTGATCGTTTTTTGCCGGATAAAGCGATTGATCTTATTGATGAGTCCGCTTCCCGGCTACGGATCGAGATTGACAGTCTTCCCACGGAAATTGATGAAATTGAGCGGAGAATAACCAAGCTGGAAGTCGAGCGGGAGGCATTAAAAAAAGAAAAAGATCGGGCGTCCAAAGATCGGCTTTCAAATTTAGAAAAAGAGCTGAACGAACTAAAAGAAAACATCAAAGGGATGAAAGTTCGCTGGCTCCAGGAGAAAGAATTGATTCAAGGTATTCAGCGGCTTCGGGAGGCCGCGGAAAATTTAAAGATTAGATATGAACACGCCTACGAAAATGCCCGGAGAACCAACCTGAATGAAGATTATCAAAATGCGGCTGAGGCGCAACACCTTCTGAAAAAGGCTCAAGATGAACTTGAAGAGAAGATCAAAAAACACCAGGAAATTCCTGAAAGCGAGAGGATTTTGACGGAAGAGGTGAGGGCAGAGGATATTGCTGAGATTGTCGCTCGGTGGACCGGTATACCTGTCTCCCGGATGATGGAGGGGGAAATTGAGAAATTGATTCATATGGAGGAACGAATCCATCAGCGGTTAGTTGGCCAGGAAGAGGCGGTTGCTTTAGTTGCCAACGCGGTACGAAGGGCTCGATCCGGGTTGCAAGATCCTAATCATCCGATTGGCTCGTTTATTTTTCTTGGTCCAACCGGCGTGGGGAAGACGGAGCTGGGGCGCGCATTAGCAGAATTTTTATTTGATGATGAACAGGCCATGGTGCGCATTGATATGTCTGAATTTATGGAAAAACACTCGGTTTCCCGGTTGATTGGCGCTCCTCCTGGATATGTGGGTTATGAAGAGGGAGGTTATCTCACTGAAGCGGTGCGGAGAAAGCCTTATTCCGTGATCTTGTTTGATGAGATTGAAAAAGCCCATACTGAGGTTTTCAACCTTCTTCTGCAAATTTTAGATGAGGGGAGACTTACCGATGGCCATGGGAAAACCGTTGATTTTAAAAACACTATCATTATCATGACCTCAAACTTAGGAAGCCAGTGGATTCATGACCTGGGGATGAAAGAGAAAGATTATGACTTGATGAAAACCCGGGTGATGGAGGTGGTGCGCAACAGCTTTAAACCGGAATTTCTCAACCGGATTGATGAGATCATTATATTCCATAACCTTACTCGAGAGGACATAAAAAAGATTGTGGAAATTCAGATGAAACACCTCAAGAGCCGGCTCAAAGAGAGAAAAATGGATATTGAACTCAAGGAGGAGGCAAAAGATCTGCTCTGTGAACTCGGCTATGATCCAACCTACGGAGCGCGACCACTTAAGCGGGCAATTCAAAAATATATCCAGGACCCCCTGGCTTTAAAAATCTTGGAGGGAAAATTTGTTGAAGGAGATACTATCGTGGTAGATAGTGACCGAGCGCGAAAAGAATTTATCTTTAGCCACCCAAAGAGGAGTGTGAAAGCTTAATGTTCATGAGGTGAACCTTATAAAACAATTCTGATGAAGAGTTTGATACCAAGTCGCCTTCATTTGCATATCTTTGTTGTCTCCTCGTCAGTTTTCGTAAATCGTAAAAAGTTAAACGTAAGGTGTTAAAACACTTCACACTTCACGTCTCACTTTTCACGTTTTGACCGTCGTCGCCTCGATCTGCTTTTGAATGCAACTTGGTATGAAACAAAAGGATAAACAAAAAAATCAAATAAAAAAGGTTACCCTTTTTTTAAAACAAAAAAGAGAGAGGTGAATTTTTCAACCTCTCTCTTTTTCCTACCTTGTGATCTTCTGCTATAAACTTTATTTTGCAGGTTCAGCCGGGACAGCCTCAGCAGCGGCTTTAGCAGCGGCGTCAGCAGCAGCTCTAGCAGCATCTTCAGATTCAGTAGCGGCTTTAGTAGCATCTCCAGATTCAGTAGCAGCTTCAGCAGCGGTTTTAGCAGCATCTTCAGATTCAGTAGCAGCATCAGCAGCAACTTTAGCAGCTTCAGTAGCAGCTTCAGTAGCAGCTTCAGGAGCAGGCGCTACTTGTTCAGTTGGTGCAGGCACTGCCTCTTCAGCTTTTTTCTTGCACGCACTTAAGGTCAAACATACGCAGGTTAGGGCTACCAAGAGTACAATCAAGAATTTTTTCATTTCGTTATACCTCCCATTAATTTGTTATTAATGTAAAAACCAGTTTTTAACGGCATAATTATTTGCTTGTCGGCATAAAGTCATCCCGTCGATTTTTAGCCCACGCTGCTTCACTATGGCCGGGATCTAACGGTTTTTCTTCGCCCAAGCTCACGGTTTCGAGCCGATCAGCGGAGACTCCTAATTTAACCAAATATTCTTTAGCACTGTTAGCTCGGCGTTCGCCTAAGGCCATATTGTATTCATTAGTGCCGCGCTCATCACAGTTGCCTTCGACCCGGATATTAACAGTGGGTTTTTTAGCAAGCCAGGCAGCGGTTTTGTCGAGGTCTTTCTTAGCCTCTGACTTTAGATTTGATTTGTCATAGTCAAAGTAAATCGGCATAAGGGCACCTTCTGCTTGTGCCTCTTTCAATAAGGCCGCTAATTCCGCTGCAATTACCTCTGGAGAAGGTTCTTGTTCTACGACTGCTGGGGGGGCAGTTACCGTTTCAGTCTGCCCTTTGCCTTTGAAGAGGCAACAACCGGATAATGCTACTACTAAAACCAATAAAATTAAAATGCTTAAACCTTTAACCCAATTCTTCGTCATCTCTCAATACTCCTTTCTTTTTTGTTAAACACGAATACGAATATTTGGAGGATTTTAAAATATATATTTTCCTTGTTTAGCTAACAACTTTACTTCCTTTGGTTTTTTCCGTTTATATTTAATCACCTCCTTATTATACACCATCAAACTTTGCTATGCGTGTCACCCCCTTTCTTATTATACGGTTATATCAATTTTAGGAAAAATTCAACAAGATTAATTAATATGCAACCAAAATAATTATTTTTAAAAAAAAATAAAAAGCAAATATTTTTAACTAATTAAAATCAGTTAAAACCCAGCAACACTTTCCTTTTTTGCCCACCTCAGCAACCCCCCTGTCCTAAAATTCAACCGGTTTTCCCTTGCCAGTAACCACTATTTTTGCAATGACTAGTTTAAGAGGGGGTACGTCTAAGCGCATGCTGTGCTTTAGTGCTTATCTCCAGCAATGTTTTACTAAATAAGAAATTATAGTGCTAAATATAGTATTTTGCAAGTAAAAAATTATCTAAAACCCTTTATTTAAGAGTGAGGGGAATAATTGGGAGACCATTTAAACGGTAGAAGGGATTCTTTCCGAACCGCTCTCTTTTTACTTTATCGTTCAGTCTCCGATTCCAGGTTGTTCCCAGTCAGACACGTATTCTCCCAGGATTGGATTTTTTTCTTCCAAAAAAAATCTCAGAAACTTTGTCCAATGTCCGGGGGCCAGATTCATTAAAGAAAGAGGTCTCACCATTGATAAACTTACGCATTTTCTCTCTGTAAGGAATGTCTGATTTTTCTGACCTTAACAGAGCAAAAAATGTTCGTTACCCTGAAAAATGCCTGCTATTTTATAGCGTTAGATATTAAATCCAATAATTTTTTAAGAAAATAAGGAGATTAATTGGCCTGGAACGAAACATATAGTTCATCACACCAGTTTTATAGATTAATTTCTGAGTGTTAAGAGACAGGGGGTTCCTTAGCCAGTTTTGCTCTTGATGCTGGTGTTGTCAAAACTGTATTTAACCTCTTGGAAGGCGGAACGGAATCGATTTACTTCCTCCTTTACTTTTTTCTTGTCAACCATACATTCTTTAATCAACTCGGCAATTCTTCGCATCTCTTCTTTGCCCATGCCAAACCGGGTCATCTCTTGCACACCGATTCGAATTCCTTCTGGGTTATTGAAGGTAGAAAGAGCTTCATGAGGAAGCATGTTCATGTTGAGAATAATGTCGTTCAGCTCAAGGGTTATGGATGTCTTCTCTCCGCCATTAAATTTCTTTACATTAACGGCGACCTGATGGCTTTCGGTATAACCAAACTCTTTAGCCGCTACATCGAATCCCAATTGATCAAGGGCTTCAGCTAAAGCTTTGGCATTGGTAATGACGGCTTCAGCGTATTGCACGCCGAACCCCATCATTTCATAGGTGCAGATAGCTAACTGGGCCAGGGTGTCAAGGTGATGGTTGCTGGAAGAACCAGGAAAAGCACCTCGATCAATCTTTCTCCAAAGGCTATCATCCATGTTGCTCAAAATTAATCCCCGCTGGCTCCCAAAAAAAGTCTTATGAGTGCTGGCGGTTACCAGGTGGGCTCCTTCTCTAAGAGGGTCCTGGAATTTTTTTCCGGCGATTAGTCCCAGCACATGGGCAGCATCATAAAGCATAATAATATTATTTTCCTGACAGATCTCAACGAGATCGGCAATTGGTTCAGGAAACAAAAAGAGGCTCTTTCCCAGGACGATCAGCGTAGGTTTTACTCTATGGATTAAATCTTTGGTCTTTTCCACATCAATATGATAGCCGTCCTTGGTTAACGGAAAATCAATAATATTTTTAGTGAATTTTCCAACCGATCCTTGTCGGTGATGGCTGATATGCCCCCCTGCGGGTGTGGAGTTTACCATTACCACATCATTGTAGTTGATCAGGCGGCTAAAAACTGCTTCATTAGCATTGGTGCCGCTGATTGGCCTAACCTCGCAATGATTACACTCAAAAAGCGTTTTGAGATCGCCTTTCAGGTTGCTCTCAAGGGTGTCAACAAAATTTGTTCCTCGATAATATCTTTCTCCCGGATGGCCTTCAGCATAACGGTGGGCAAAATCTGATCCTGCCTGAGACCGTGCTCGGCGGCTCATGACATTTTCGCTGGCAATTAAGTTGATACAGTTCATTCGCCATTCGTTCTGCTGACCGATAAGGCTTTCAACCTCCCGGACCTTCTTTTCATACATAACTCGATGTACCTCCTTTTTAAAAAAAACAAGGGTTAAGATTAAACGCTTACAAAGAAGAAGTCAATCTTTTCCTTATGCTGTATGAGGAAAGAGTGATGGGAAAAATATCTTTTATTGATTTTTCTTAGGATAACGGAAAGTTAATCGGACGCCTAAAAATGACCGTATTATGTGCAGCGCACGTTTCTGGTGGGTCAGTAAAAAATCACCCAAAGCTTTAATGAATTATGATGTTTATTAAATCAGTTGGGTTTTGAATTAACGCCTTGGCCCCGCTGGAGATAAGTTCTTCTGCGGTTCGAAAACCCCAGAGCACTCCAACCGGATGCATGCCTGCGGCAAGAGCAGTCTTCATATCTACTTCCGAATCCCCTAAAAATAGAAACGTGTGTGGGGGAATCTTTAAGTTTTCCGCAATAGCTAATGCGGCATAAGGGTCAGGCTTTTTTGGCACAAAGGGTTTTTCCCCCTGGATAATAGTAAATTTCCCCCTGGGGAAAAAATTTGCCACCATTTTTTTTGTAAAATCATCGGGTTTGTTGGAAAGGATGGACATCTTGATCTCCCGGCCTGCCAAGGCGTCCAAGAGTTCAGGGATTTCGGGGTAAGGTCGGGTTTTGTTGGCCCATCGTTTACTATATTCTTCTCGCATACGGGTAACACATTGCATAATCAAGGCCTGTTCGCGTTTATCCTCAGGAAGCGCCTGTCGGACGAGCCTTTCTATCCCCTCACCTATAAAATACCGATACACCTCACGGCTATATTCGGGAAAGGCAAACTGTTTGAGCACGCTGTTCATGGAGTCAGCAATATCCTCAAGGGTATCCAGCAATGTCCCATCAAGATCAAAAATAACTGCTTTATAGTTCATTTCTTGTTTTCTCAAATTTTAAGGCTGAAGGGGCTGTTGCCCAAATCGTTTTGTGTCACCCTGAACTTGATTCAGGGTCTCATAACCTATTAATTGTATTAGATGCTGAAACAAGTTCAGCATGACATAATAGACTTAATTGCTATTTTGGCAACACGCCCTGAAGATTTGACCAGACTAAAATACTGGTTGAATTTGGTCAATATTTTTTATGGCACTTTGAACAAGAAAATTTCATATTGGGGAACCGTTTAACACGGAAAATTATAAATAAGACAGGGGCCTTTGTTTTTCGTTACCAAACGACCGAAGAATCTTGCGAGAATCATTCCTTAAGAGACAGATGCGCCTTCGGCTGGGGGTTTTGCCGATAGGTTTATATGTGTTTTTCTAATTCCCAGAACGGCACGAGTTGATCAAAGTCAAACAAGGTGTTCATCGCGATATTTGCAGTGGGAACGCCACACTCCTCAACCGCGGCTAAAGGGTTTAATCCCCCGGCAACAATCATTCCTACCATTCCTTCGGAAACCGGAATGTCTAATAAAGGGCGGCCAGGCTTGCCGATCATGAGGATCCCTCCCAAGCCAGCGTGGTCAAGTTTTTTCCTAATTTTTTCTACTTGTTGCAAAGCAACAGAAGGAAATTCCCGAAAACTTGCTCCGATTTTCCCATTTCCGGTAAGAACAGCTTGATGAACGCTGGTCATTTTGCCTTTAATGAATATTTCTAAAGGATCGAGGGATGTGCCATCGTAATGCACAATCTCCGTAAACCGAAGTGGTCGGCCTTTAAAAAGCTCTAAAATTCCTCCAAATCGTGATGTTATATGAATTCCTTCTTTAAGAAAAACCCCATTTACGGTCACGCTGCAGACAGTTCCGATGGCGAGGGTCGAAGCTCCGATCAGTTGGCTTCCGATTTTCATTCCTGGTTTGCCTATTAAAACAAATCTGCCCATGCCTAAACCAGCGCGGAAGGTTGAGTGAATTAAAAGAATAGCTTTCTGGATATCCCTTTTATTTAAGGTGGAGACATTGAGAATGACCTTGCCTTTAAGTTTACGGAGGGAAAAATCCATTTGATAGGTAAGGGTGTCTATCTTAGAGGCTATCAATCCTACCTTATCAATAACAAAAGCGCTTTTTATCTCTTGTTCGCCTTTTGCCGTTATGGCTCTGCCTTTTTTACCCAGGTTTTCAGTGAGTCCCTGCTGATCCATTTTTTTAAGGTAATATCGCACTGTTCTCTGACTCAGATCATATCCAAATTCCTGCATTTTTTTGGCAATTCTCGTTCCTCCCAGAGGTTTTTCTGCATGGCCAAGAATATTCAAAATTGAAACAAATTTTCGTTGTGAAAGAAAATCCATTTTTGTTCCTTTTTGATGGGGATAAATAATAACTTCCCTATATTGCCATAGATTTTATTTTTTGTTAATAAATTATCGGCAAAATTGCCTAAATAATTTGTTAAATTAATTATAAAAAAAGATAAATAAAAAAAATGGAAATAATTTATAAATAATATTACTTTTAAAAACAATATGTTATATAAATAAAAAAATAAAAAAATTATTGACAGCAATATTTTATATTGATATCAATATTCAGCCTTTATAAAGGCAATCTATTGCCGCTATAAAAATAAAACAGGTCTTGATTTATCCTTGCAAAATTTAATTTATAAAATTTTTTTTAAGGGAGGTAAAAAATGAACCTGCAACGACCCAATTCCAATGATGTCACCCAGACTGCGAATCGGTCTCGGAGCGTAGTGCCAGGCTCCGGAATATGTACCCGATGTATTGACGGTTGCAGAGGAAATTGTGAAGTTTTTAAATCGACCTTTAGGGGACGGGAGGTGCTCTATCCGGGACCATTCGGAACGATCACTGCCGGAGGCGATAAAGAGTACCCGATTGATTATTCCCATCTGAATATCCAGGGGTACGCTCTCGGAGCTGAGGGGCTTCCGGAAGGGGTTCCGGCTGATTCTGACCATGCTACTTTCCCGTCAGTTAATACTGAAACGGAGTTTGGCTACAAGAATAAAATTAAAATGAAAATGCCCGTATTTACCGGCGCCCTTGGTTCTACTGAAATCGCTCGCGCTAATTGGGAACACTTTGCCGTGGGAGCAGCGATTACCGGTGTTTCCTTGATCTGTGGTGAAAATGTCTGCGGAATTGACCCGAAGCTGGAGCTCAACAGCAAAGGAAAAGTCGTTGAATCTCCGGACATGAGGCGAAGAGTTGAAAGCTACCGTCGCTACCACGAAGGATATGGGGATATCCATGTTCAGATGAATGTAGAAGATACCCGATTTGGCGTGGCTGAATATGTTGTTGGGAAACTCGGCGTTGAAACCATGGAGCTTAAATGGGGGCAGGGAGCCAAGTGCATCGGCGGCGAGATCAAGGTTGATTCTATTGAAAGAGCCTTAGAGCTTCAGAAAAGAGGGTATATTGTTACCCCTGATCCTTCTTTAGAAGCCAACCAGAAAGCTTTTAAAGATGGGGCCTTGAAGCAGTTTGAGCGTCACTCCCGGTTAGGATTTGTTGATCATGAAGGGTTTTTGAAAGAAGTGGAACGACTCCGCGCATTGGGAGCAAAAAGAGTTACTTTAAAGACTGGTGCTTATCCTATGCGGGAACTGGCTATGGCCATTAAATGGAGTTCTGAGGCAAGGATCGACCTTCTTACCATCGACGGCGCTCCCGGAGGAACCGGCATGAGCCCCTGGCGGATGATGGAAGAATGGGGAGTGCCAACGTTTTATCTCCAGTCCATGACCTATGAACTCTGTCAGAAACTGGCGGCTAAAGGAGAATATGTCCCGGATATCGCCATTGCCGGTGGGTTTTCCACCGAAGACCATATTTTCAAAGTGTTAGCGATGGGCGCTCCTTATGCCAAAGCAGCGTGCTTCGGTCGTGCTTTGATGATCCCCGGTATGGTAGGCAAGAATATGGAAAAATGGATTAAAGAAAATGACCTCCCCAATTCAGTATCTCAATTTGGAAAAACCGTGGAAGAGATTTTTGTCTGTTACGAAACCCTCAAAGCAAAGTACGGTGAGGAGATTAAAAAGATGCCGCTTGGCGCAATTGGAATTTACTCCTATGCGGATAAGCTTCGGGTTGGTCTCCAGCAGATCATGGCGGGAAGCAGGAACTTCCGCATTTCTACCATAACGCGCAAAGACCTCATGTCCTTAACTGAAGAAGCAGCCAAAGTTTCCGGCATTCCTTATGTCATGGATGCGTTCCGTGAAGAAGCAGAAAAAGTGATGGCCGGCTAAGAACAAACAACAAAATTTTGTTATTACCGGGGGAGAAAGATATAGGTATCTTTCTCCCCTTTTTATTTGTTGAGTGACGAGGAAACGGCAATTAATGGTAAATAGGCATAGTAAAAAAGCGCATAAGCTGTATTATCGCTGTTACCAAAGATTAGATAGAAGGGGAGCGGAAAAAACGGGAATCAATGGCGCCTAATATGAAAAGAAGTTATAATGCTTAATGAAAATACAAATACACCCGTTCACGGTAGCTACGTTATGGAGCGAGTCGCAACTATTGCGTTAAGTGTTTCTCTCGCACACTTTTCCCAACTAAATTGTTTAATATTTTCTTGTCCTAACGCTATGAGGCTATCTCGCACCGCTTTGTCGGAAATGATTTTATACACTGCTTCGGCGATCTGCTCCGGATTGTTGGGATCAACAAACAGAGCGCCATCACCAGCCACCTCAGGCATACTTGACCCGTATGAGGTGACGACAGGCAATCCGCTGGCTTGCGCCTCTAAAATTGGGATGCCAAAGCCTTCGTAAAAAGAGGGGAACACAAACACTTCAGCGTTACTTAATAATGGCTGTTTTTCGGCCTGGGGAAAATATCCGGTCAAAATGACATCAGCTTTATTTTTAAAGTTAACCAGTTGCGAGTGAAGAATTTTATAACCATATCCTTTGCCTCCGGCCAAAACAAGTTTGTGCGGCACGTGAAACTTTTCTTTCAAAATTGTAAACGCTTCCAACATTCCCTGAATATTTTTTTTGGTCTCGATTCTGCCGATATATAAAAGATAAGGTTTTTTTATGTTCTGAGGAAGGTTTGAGTTTTTATGTGAACACAGTGAGGGATCGGAAGGGGTTTGAGTCTCAGGGCCTTTTTCACTAAGCTCTCCTTTACGCACGTCATAACCATGAAGAACCACAGTGATTTTGTCTTCTCGTCCTTCGTAGAGTTTCACCAAGTCTCGCTTGGTGTTTTTCGAAACCGCGATAATTTTCCTTGCCCGCCTTAATACATTTTTGGTGTTCCAGCGAAGATAATAGTAACCCCAGCGCGGATAGTGCTGCGGGAAATGCTCGTATTCTAAGCCATGAATGGTAGCCACGGAATTTTTAGGACAAAAAAATGGTAAGACATGGACGTGAACAAAAAATACATCCCGGGGATTCATAAGCATTTCCCAGGTCAGGCGGATCTGGCTCCAAAAAAAAGGGAACGGCCAATACAGTTCCTTAATAATAAAGTTTTCCGGGAGCGGGAAGTCGAACTTTTCGTACCGGTTTTTGGGGACTAAAAGAAAAAACTGATGCTCTTTTGCCTCAGGGAGCAGCGTTAAATGTTTAATGACCTGATAGGCATACTCCTCAACACCGGTTCGGTTTTTTTGCACTGCTGCCTTAGCGTTTATACGGATTCTCATTAAGTCATCGAATAAAAAGGTAGGCGGTTTAGCTCTAATCTTATTGATCAATTTAAAAATACCAGAGAAGTCTTAGAAATAAAAGATAAATTACTTTTTGATTTTTTTTTTGGAATATTCTACAATTTGGTAAAAAAAATAGCGTAATAATACAATTAAGTTCCTTTTGGAGAACGGCATGAATATCACGGCTAAAGAATCTAAAGCGAAACGCGAGTTGGAAGAACTTTCTCTCCTGTTTGAAATCAGTCAGACACTGGAGAAAAGCCTGGATCTGCGGGAAGTGGTTGGGCCTTTATTGAGAACGATGGCCGGCAAGATGGGCATGATGCGGGGAACCCTTACGCTCCTTAACCGGGAAAGCGGGGAAATTGCTATTGAAGAAGCCTATGGGCTTTCCGAAACCCAGCGAGAGCGGGGGAAATACAAGCTG
The DNA here is from genome assembly GCA_035256645.1 of Thermodesulfobacteriota bacterium. Lineage (GTDB taxonomy): Bacteria > Desulfobacterota > WTBG01 > JAGOGO01 > JAGOGO01. Next base: position 17,051 of record DATEXU010000002.1, read on the forward strand.
GGAGAAGGCATCACCGGAAAAGTAATACAAACCGGAAAGCCCGCTGTCATTCCCCGGATTTCTGAAGAGCCTCTGTTTTTAAACCGCACCGGCGCGCGGGAGGATTTGAAAAAACTGGATATCTCCTTTATCTGCGTGCCGATAAAGCTGGGAAAGGAGAGCATCGGCGCGTTAAGTGTTGATCGCTTATTTGGAAATACCGTCTCGCTGAAGGAAGACCTGCGGCTTCTTTCCATCATAAGTTCGATGATCGGGCAGGCAGTCCGGTTGCGGCAACAAATGAGGATGGAGCGCAACCAGCTTTTGGAGGAAAATATTCATCTCAAGGAACAGCTGAAAGACCGGTTTCGTCCTGCCAATATTATCGGCAACTCCAATGCCATGCAGGCAGTCTACGATCTTATCGCTCAGGTTTCCAAAAGCAATACCACGGTTTTGATTTGGGGGGAAAGCGGAACCGGTAAAGAACTTGTGGCCAATGCGATCCATTACAACAGTCTTCGGGCTTCCAAACCGTTTATAAAGGTTAACTGCGCGGCGCTTCCCGAAACAGTCATCGAAAGTGAACTGTTCGGGCATGAGAAAGGAGCGTTTACCGGCGCCATCGGTCAAAGAAAGGGCCGTTTTGAGTTGGCGCACGGGTGGACTATTTTTCTCGATGAAGTGGGTGATTTGTCTCCGGCGACCCAGATTAAACTTTTGCGGGTTTTGCAGGAAAAGGAATTTGAACGGGTCGGCGGCATAGCCACTATCAAAACAGATGTGCGGATCATTACTGCCACGAATCGCAATCTGGAGCTTTTAGTTTCCGAAGAGAAGTTTCGCGAGGATCTTTATTATCGGCTTAATGTTTTTCCGATTTACATGCCTCCTCTCCGGGAGCGGAAAACGGACATCCTCTTATTAGCTGATTACTTTGTGGGAAAATATAGTAAAGCAAACTATAAAAATATTTGTCGCATTTCCACACCG
>DATEXU010000003.1:0-9566 GCA_035256645.1 Thermodesulfobacteriota bacterium
TTTCGGGAGAACATCCGCATACTTCAGATGCTCCGATAGCAGCTAACATGTTTTGCTGGTTATGGACTCCAAAAAGTTTGACTTTAGCAAGGCGATACGCATGAACGGAATCATCCTTGCCTCGAAAATACAAAAACTTACCATTGGAGTACATCCCCTCCGTCAAAACTTTTTTTTGACTAAAGGGCAACACACGAGCCGAAAGCGAAGGAATAATCGCACGACACGCACCATCGTCATAATTAACAATAGCAAAATTTTCTTTAGTCTGATTCAAAAAAATTCGGTATTTTGCCGCACAATACGCAGCAAACGTGGAATGGCGATCGAGATGATCTTCGGTGATATTGAGCAAGATAGCAATGTGAGGACAAAACGTTTCAATCGCCTCGAGTTGAAAGCTGGATAATTCAACAACTAAAAAATCTGCCTTAATCTTATTCTGAACAAAGTTAATCAACGGGTTTCCGATATTACCACCTGTAAAAACAGAAAACCCTGCGTGGCGCAGAATCTCCGAAAGCAATGAGGTTGTTGTCGTCTTTCCGTTGGTTCCGGTAATCCCAATCACGGGTGTCTTAATAAACCACGATGCCAGCTCAATTTCACTGACAAGAGGTATCCCCTTTTCATGTGCTTGGCGAAGAGAAGAGAGGTTAGGATCAACTCCCGGGCTGAGGACAATGAAGTCCTTGCAAAAAAAAATTTCCGGGGGATGCCCTCCTAAAATAAAAGTTGCTCCATCCTTTTTAAAAGGAGCAATGTCTTCCGACAACTCAGTATTCGTTTTACTATCGTTTACGGTAACCAGAGCTCCCCGATCTAAAAGGAATCTGGTCATCGCCTTTCCGGTTTTGCCAAACCCTATCACCAAAACATTTTTATTGTTTAGGTCAGTCAATGAATTCATCGCAACTTTAAGGTACTCAGAGTCAAAAGGGCTAATAAGATCGTGATAATCCAAAAACGAACAATAATTTTAGGCTCCCGCCATCCTTTAAGTTCAAAATGGTGGTGAAGCGGCGCCATCCGAAAAATTCTTTTTCCCCTGAGCCGGTAGGAACCAACCTGAAAAATCACCGACAACGTCTCCATAACAAAGACCCCCCCCACAATCGCCAAGACGATCTCTTGTTTAGCAATAACCGCAATCGTGCCCAGGGAACCTCCCAATGCCAACGAGCCCACATCCCCCATAAAAATCTGAGCAGGATAGGTGTTGTACCAAAGGAAACCCATTCCTGCCCCCACCATTGCTCCACAGAAGACGGCGAGTTCTCCTCCTCCTTTAATAAAAGGGATTTGTAAATATTGAGCGATTTTATAATGGCCTGTGCAATAAACAAAAACAAGGTAGGTGCCAAAAGCGATTGCTGTTGGCCCGATTGCTAATCCATCAAGACCATCGGTCAGATTAACCGCATTAGAAGTCCCCACAATCACCAGCATGGCAAAAATAACAAAAAACCAACCGAGGTCCGGACTTGTGTTTTTAAGAAAGGGAACATAAAGATGGGTATCTAAACGAAGGAAAAAGGTGAGGTAACATGAAGCGATGAGCGCTACCAGTATTTGGATAACCAACTTGGCCCGCATGGAAATCCCCTTGCCTTTTTTCAATTTTCTTAAATCATCGACCAGGCCAAGAGTCCCAAAGCCCACGGCAATAAAAATCGCTACCCAAATAAATGGATTCGTCAAGGTAGCCCAGAGGAGCGTGGAAAAAATCACGGCGCCTAAAATGAGGATACCGCCCATGGTCGGGGTTCCCTTTTTCTGAAAATGAGATTGAGGGCCGTCATTACGGATAACCTCCCCCATTTTAAGCTCGGAAACCTTCCGAATAAACCACGGCCCCAATATCAGGGTAAGGAGGAGCGCGGTTATGGTAGCGTAAATAGTCCGGAAGGTAATATATTTAAAAACATTAAATACAAACCATTCCGTATGAAAAGGGTAAAGGAGATGATAAAGCATTTTCTATATTACGCTCAAAGTTTTTCCCTATTATTAAGCGAATCCTTGGGCAACGACATCCTCCAATTGTCTCAAAGAAAATGGCTTCAGCAGAAAAGCAACCGCTCCTTTTTTGCGGAGTTCGGTTTTTATGTCATCTTCAATGTAGGTAGACATCACCACTGCCTTATAGTCTTGGGTTGATCTACTCATAGTATCCAAAAGCTCCGGCCCATTCATCTTTGGCATATTGATATCCGTAATAATAAGGGGAAACGTGTCATTTTCCAATTTTCCCAAAGCGTCTACTCCATCGGTTGCCATGGTTATGTCATAGCCCCGTGTCTCTAAAAAGGCTCCGATAAGCTCGCGGACTTGATCGCTGTCATCAACGACCATAATTTTTGAGGGTAATGTTGTGGATAGCATAATAATTCCTCCTGGTCTAAATTGTTTTAGTTGTCCTCGCCCCTGATGCTTTGAGGGTTCGGGGATTATCTTCTTTTATTAATCCTTCAATCACTTTTTCCATCGCCATCCCTCGTGATCCTTTCACCAAAACTAAATCTCCTTGCTTGAGTACCCCACGAAGAAAATCAATGAGGTCCTGATGGTTTTTCCCAATATAAATAGATGGGGAAGGCAATCCACCGGAAAGCGCCCCATCTCTCACGTCAGAAGAAAATTTTCCCATAATAAGCAGTAAGCTTACGCCCATTTTTGCCACCTCGCGCCCCAGCTCCCGGTGCAAAACAGTGGTCTGAGATCCTAGTTCCAACATATCCCCCAGGATAATGATCCCCCGGGAAAAGCCTTGAAGAAGGGAAAACGTCTCTAAAGCTTTTTTCATCGATACCGGGTTAGCATTATAAGTATCATTAATAATGGTTATACCCTCCGGCAACGTAATCAATTGTTGGCGCAAGTTAAGGTTGCGAAAATTTTTAAGTCCCTCAGGGATCATGACGGGATCTTCTCCTAAAGCGGTTATTGCCCCGGCAGCAGCTAACGCATTCATAACATTATGCGCTCCAATCATAGGAAGAAAAACCGGTAAGGTCTTTTCTCGTATCACAAGATCAAATCGCATACCGTCTGCTCCCACGGGAACAATATTTTGGGCAGTCACATCGCCCGGGCTTTTCATTCCAATCGTAATTTTCTTTCCTGAAAACCGTGACGATAACTTCTTGATCCTGGGATCATCCTTGTTTATAATGGCCGTTGCGTCGGGAGACAAGTTTTGAAAAAGCTCACCTTTTGCCTCTGCCACCTCATCAATCGTCTTGAGATATTCTAAATGAACCGGGCTTACGTTAGTGATGATGCCCACGGTAGGCTGAGAGATTTCGACAAGTCTCGCAATCTCTCCTCTCCGGTTCATGCCTAATTCAAACACCCCAACATCATGCGTGGATGAAAGTTTAAGTAAACTTAACGGAAGACCAATCAAGTTATTAAGGTTTCCCTGGTTCTTCAAAACTCGCCTTTTGGTCGATAAAATAGCGGCAATCATTTCTTTCGTTGTTGTTTTACCATTGCTTCCGGTAACCGCCACAATGGGAATGCCATACATCTGGCGATAGTGAGCGGCACAGTCCCCTAAAGCATCAAGCGTATCTTTGACTTCAATGACTATGAAATCTTTTTTGCTTTTAGATACTATCCTTCCCGATTGCACCACTACCCCTAAAGCGCCTTTATTGATGACTTCGCTAATAAAATCATGGCCGTCAAAGCTATCTCCTTTAAGCGCTAAAAAAATTTCCCCGGGTTTGACAGTACGGGAATCAGTCGATATTCCCCGGTATTCTGTCTCCGGGTTCCCGTGCTTAAGCTGCCCCTGGAGGGCATCAACAATCCATTGGATTGAAAGATGGTTGCTCATATTTAGTTGATTAATTTGCTCTTCACTGATTGGTCGTCAAAAAATATCCGGTACTCTTTACACTCTCCTTTGAGTTGACAACCTTGTTCGCAAACTTTCACGGAAATCCGGGGAGTGTTTTTCCGGTGCAAGCACATAATGTATCCGGTAAAATTTTTTATCGTATCCTTGGACGCTAAAACTCCTTCCATATAAAACCTCCGTTTAACTTATGGTTTAATTTTATTGAGCGCTTCTTTAATTTTTTCTCGGTCATCAAAAGGTATCCTTTGCTTCCCGATAATCTGATAGTCTTCATGACCTTTGCCGGCAACCAGCACAATGTCTCCGCGCCTTGCCATCTGGAGGGCAGCCTGAATGGCTTCAAACCGGTCTACCACCGTAAAATAACCCTTACGATAGGGCGACTCACTAAGAGAAATTTTTTCCAGACCAGCGCTTTTAACTCCCTCTTCAATCTCGGCAATAATAGCCTCTGGCCTTTCGGTCCGAGGGTTATCAGAGGTAATCACTACCAAGTCACTCAGCTGCGCCGCTATCTGACCCATCATCGGCCGTTTGTTCCGGTCTCGATCTCCTCCACAGCCAAATACCGTTATGATCCTTAGGGGCGCAAGTTCCCGAAGAGAGAAAAGGGCTTTCTCCAGAGCATCAGGAGTATGAGCATAGTCAACAAGAATAGTAAAATTTTTTTCCTGTCCTATCCTCTCCATTCTTCCGGGGACGGAAATAAAATTCTCGATTCCCGAACGGATTGCTTCAAGAGGAGTATCCAAATAAATGGCTGCTCCAGCGGCAGCCATAATGTTATAGAGATTAAACCGACCGAAAAGAGAAGAGGTAAACTTTATATTCCCTCGAGGAGTTTTTAGGGTGCCTCGGATCCCTTCTTGAGAAACCTGAGCTTCCTCAATGGTTATATCGACGTCGTTCCCCATACCATACAGAACAACCGAAACAGAGGTAAGCGAACGAAAGTAAGACGTCTGGGGATCATCCTGGTTCAAGACCGCAAATTTTTCCCCGGCAATCTTACTCTGATCTAAAAAGCGCGAAAAAAGTTTTGCCTTGCTTTGCGTGTATTGTTCCATATTGCCATGATAATCTAAATGTTCAGGGGTAAGATTGGTGAATACTCCTACCGCAAAGTTAACCCCTTCCACTCGGTTTTGATCAAGCGCATGCGAGGAAACTTCCATAGCCACATGGGAAACCTTTTCTTTCACCATGTGGGCAAGGAGCTTTTGGATTTCGAGAGATTCCGGCGTAGTGTTCGGTGATTGTCTCACGATATTTCCAAACCGATAATTTATTGTGCCAATGACTCCGGGGTTATATCCCGCTGCTCGGAAAATTGATTCCAATAAATACGAGGTCGTAGTCTTCCCATTGGTACCGGTAATACCCACTACTTTTAAGGCTAACGACGGATCATCCAGAAACCTGGCGGCAACCTGGGCTAAGGCAATCCTTGTATCCGGTACCGTAATCCAGGTTACCTCACGTTGAGCGTCAGGAACTGTCTCGGCAATAATCGCTTTTGCTCCCCGACGTATTGCCTCAGAGATAAAGTCATGTCCGTTATGATTTACTCCCTTGATAGCAGCAAATAAAAAATGAGACTGAACCTCCTTGGAATGAAAAGCAATCCCGAAAATTTCTTCTGACGTTGAGCCGGAAATCTGGTTCATTGCTAATCCTTCAATAAGGTCATTCAATTTCATGAGGGCGACTGGGCATAAAAAATTTTTCTCACGTTATTGGCTTAAAAGCTACCCAACACTCTGATACCCCGTTGAGTGGGGTGCCTGGTGAAGGCTTTTGGGCCACTGCCTTTCCGCTGCCCTCTACCTGCATTTTTAGATTGTATCCTTTTACAATTTGCAGAACTCTCCTCATACTCAAACCAGTAAAATCCGGAAATCGGTCTAACCCGGAATAATTGTCAATCGGGTTATTAAAAGACGTGTCTTGTGAAACCGGTATATTCATGCAGACTTCCGCAGGCATAAGATTCGGGTCCGGGAAAACGTTTAAATAGTGCAAAACCTCTTCCGCTACAGCTCTAAAAGCAGGGGCAGCTACCGTACCGCCAAATCCTCTGCCTTTTGGCTCATCAACCACGATTAAGACCGCAATCCGAGGATCCCGCGCGGGAACAAATCCCATAAAAGAACCTACGGGCCTTGCCCAGTTATACCGTCCTGTCGTGGGATCAATCTTCTGAGCTGTCCCCGTTTTCCCGGCAACTTCAAAACCAGGAATAGAGGCAGCCATCCCGGTTCCTCCTTTTGTGGTTACCCCAATCATTATTTCCGTTAAAGCTTTGGCGGTCCGCGCAGAGATGGCTGTTCGGACAACCGAGGGAAAATTCTTCTTCAGGTATTCTCCTTTTTCATTTACAATCCCTTTGACGATATACGGCCGCATCACATAACCCCCATTGGCAATCGCACTGAGAGCATTGATGAGCTGTAGTGCGGTAACCGAAATTCCCTGGCCAAACGCCATATTGCTCTTTTCGATCTCTTTCCAACCCTGATAGGGCCGGACAGAACCAGGGGATTCAACGGACAAATCAATATTCGTCTTCTCACCAAATCCGAAATCTCGAATATGCCGGTAAAAGGTCTCGGAGTTCATCCGCTCGCAGATTTTTGCTGCCCCGATGTTTGAGGAGAATTTTATAATTTCCGCAAAGGTTAAGGTCTCGTATTTGTGGACGTCGTGGATAGTCCTTCGGCCGATCTTATACTTTCCGTTTTCGCAATAAAAATTCTCTTCCGGAGAAACCAATCCTTCGTCAAGCGCGGCCGCCGCTAAAAAGACTTTGAAGGTGGAGCCTGGCTCAAAGTTGTCGGTCAATGCTCGGTTCCGCCATTGGTTTGGAGATGAGAGATTAAAATTATTGGGATTAAAACTTGGCTGGATGGCAAGTCCTAACACCTCGCCTGTTTTAGGATCCATCACAATACCCGTGCCTCCCCGAGCGTTCGATGCTTCGACTGCTTTTTGGAGCTCTTTTTCAAGGATATATTGGATATTGAGATCAATCGTTAAGATTAAATTACTGCCCGGGAACTCAGAAGCGAGGATGCCTGAATAGATAAGCTGACGGCCGATGGCATCTCGCTCTACTAAAAGAGCTTCGTTTCCTCCACTGATAAAATTGTCATAATTTAGTTCCAATCCTTCCAATCCATTTCCATCGATCCCCACAAAACCTAAAAGATGCCCCCCGATCTCACAATGAGGATAAAATCTTTTATTCTCTTTTAAGAAATAAATCCCCTTGGGATCAAAGACCTCGATCTGCCCCCTTTTGGCGGGAGAAATACCCCGTGCAATCCATACGAAGGGAGAAGTGCTTTGCAATGTTTTTTGCAAACGATGTGAATTTATATTAAGCGCCTTGCTTAAGCTTTCCGCAGTCTTTTTCGGTTCTTTTACTTGCCACGGATGGGCATAAACCGAATCCACCTCCACACTACCCGCAAGCTCCTTTTTTTCCCGATCATAAATTACTCCCCGGGACGGCCAAAGCTTAATTAAATGTTTTCTTTGGATCTCAGCTCGATGAACAAGCTCGGACTGTTTTACTATCTGAAGCTGGTAACCACGTACGGCGACACCAACAAGAGAAAAGAAAAAGAAAAAAAATATGATGATTATCCTAAGTCTTATCCACTTTATTTCATTCATGGAATAAGGATAATTTTCCCTTGGGTTGGATTGATAAGTCCAAATTTTTCCTTAGCCAGTTTTTCAATGCGTGAGGGAGATTTGAGACTGGCCACCTCTACCCGCAAACATTGGCTTTCTTTTACAAGGTTTTCATAAACTTGATTGGCCCGCGAAAGCGCATATCCCATCTGGAGTACTTCTAAACGTGACCACACAAAAAGGAGAGCGCAAAAAACCAACGTTGCCACGATAAGCAAATAATTTTTAATATCTTGTTTCCAGGGGACTACGCGTTCTCGAACAATCTGCTCTCCTAAAACATCCGTATGAATATACCCTCGGGTAAATACATCATCCATAATCATCACCTTCCTTGATCGTTAGAGTTTTTCTGCTCCCCGAAGCCGGGCGCTCCGGGAACGAGGATTCATCCTTATTTCTTCAGCCGTTGGCACAATCGGCTTTTTGGTCAGCACCTTAAGTTTTCGGATTTGCCCGCATGCGCATTTCGGGAGGCGCGGGGGACAAACACAGGACTTTGATTGTTGCCGAAAAAAAATTTTAACGATTCGATCCTCTAAGGAATGAAAAGAAATGACCGCTATTCTCCCTCTTTGCGCTAATATATCGATGGCATCAGGAAGAACGCTTTCCAAATTACCAAATTCGTCATTGACTGCAATCCTCAATGCCTGAAAAGTTCGGGTTGCCGGATGGATTTTTCGCGGACGCGGTGAAAAAGGGATTGTCTTAGTAACCACATTTGCCAGCCCCAAGGTGGTTTCTATCGGCTCTTTTTTTCTTTCCCGTACAATCGTTTTTGCAATCGAGGCAGCGTACCTTTCCTCACCGTATTCCCGTAAAATCTTCTCTAACTCTTGTACGGGAAGAGTATTTACTAAATCCGATGCGGTGATTTGTTGTTCTCTATCCATTCTCATATCGAGAGGTCCCTCTGTAGAAAAGCTAAACCCCCGGTTAGAAGATAAAAGCTGATGTGTAGAAACGCCAAGATCAAGAAGAACTCCATCCACTGATTTTATTTGCAAATCTGAGATAATTGTTTTAATCTGTGAATAATTTTCTTTAATCAAAACAACCTGGCTTTTAAAGGAAGCCAGTCTTCGTTCAGCCTGGAGCAAGGCATCTTCATCTCGGTCAATACCAATGAGCAGTTTAATATCCGGACAGGTCTTAAATATGTGGCACGCATGACCTCCTCCGCCTATTGTTGCATCTACATAAATCCCGCCGGGATGACAACTGAGTGTTGTGACTGTTTCGTTTACTAAAACCGGCTGATGAAAATCGGCCATTTATCAAAAGCCCAGGTCAGCCAATTTTCGGGCAACCTGTTCCACATTTGACTCAGAGGTTGTAAACGTGGGTTTCCAACTTCCTTTATCCCAGATCTCGATATGGGTAATTGATCCGACAAAAACAACGTCTTTGTTTAAGTGTGCGTATTCACGGAGCCGGGGGGGAACAAGAACCCGTCCCAACTTATCCACTGACACATCGTGAGCGCCGGCAACAAAAAAATGTTTAAAAGAACGAATATCCGGATCAGTCAAAGGAAAGGAGGCTAATTTTTCCTCTAATTTTATCCAGTTCTCATACGTAAAAGCCCAAAGATGAGAGGGAATATAGTTTGTGATTACCAGGCGCTCGTTATCCTTGGGTAACAGGCTTCTAAATTGAGCCGGTAAACTGACCCTTCCCTTTGAATCAATGGTGTGTTCGTATGAGCCGCGAAACATAAGATTTAAGTACCTTTATTCCACTTTATTCCACTTTATACCACTTGACCCGATTTTAAAGGAATTTACAGGCTTGTCAAGAAAAAAATGTCTTTTTTAAATAATATTTTTCGAAGTTTAGTTTGTACAAAATATAGGGGGGTGAACGCTTTTTACTTACATCCTATGGTATCAATAAGCGGTTACTGGAGGAGGATAAGAAATTTTTTTCTAATTCTTTCTATCCTGATGTTTGCGGGAGTGAAAAAGATGAGGTAAAATATCAGCCGCCGGAGATG
>DATEXU010000004.1:0-10303 GCA_035256645.1 Thermodesulfobacteriota bacterium
CTTTTAGAAAATGTGGGCTTATTTTTCAAATAAAGGTTCATCAAAATCCAGCACCTTTAATGGGCTTTGCCCGGTAAAAAGTTTTATTATTTTCCCAATAGTGTGTGCGTTGCCCCGAAGCATCAGTTTGCAGTCTTTGAAGCAGCGGCTATCGAGATTTTTTCCCCTTTTTTCACGATGATCGGGCAATGTTCAAATACGCAGTGGTGAAAATTTTTTCCGGCAACCTCGATTTTTTTATTAGCAAACTTTTTATTTTTGTATTTGACTGTTAAATCAGCGCTTATAGGCTCTTTTCCACGGCTCTTGCTTATTGGCAAGATAATCTTTTAAAGCTTCTTTAAGAGTTGTGGAGGCCAAATCTGCGCAATGGCGGTGCTCCGGCGGAAGTCCCTCCACGGCGGCGATGACATCCTCGGGGCTTATTTCCAAGGCCTCCTGAACGGTTTTCCCTTTAGCTAATTCAGTAGTCATGCTTCCCACAGCCGCGGTAGTCCCGCACCCTTCAGTCAGAAAATTAATGTCAAGAATCCGGTCATTATTGATCCGCAAGGTCATTTCCATATTGTCTCCGCAGATACCCGTCGCGGCCCCTCTACCCTGGGGCTCCTCAATTCTTCCCACGTTGCGCGGGTTGAGCCAGTGGTCAATTACTTTTTCAGAATAAATTTTTCTTGCTTCTTCCAGCATCTCTTTTTGCAAGCGTTCCAACGACGCGTCATCAAGCAACTCATCATCCATAATAACCAACTCCTCTAAGCCCCATGAAATGCAATGTTCCGGCCGTCAAGTGTTCTCAAATGTCAAAGCAGCAAGGTTGATCCAACACTGCTCAACACAAATTGGTGAGGCATATTTTTTGCGATTTGCATGGTTGCCTTAAAACCAGTGCAATGCATGGGTGAAATGACAAAAGGATTAATTCGTTTCATTTCTTGTAAGGTTGGAGAAATAACCGGCTCAAACTTCGTTCCGCTTAAGTGAAATCCGCCGATCACCGCGTACACCGGATCAATGCCCGTAACTTTTTGGGCATAGCGGACAGTATTGATAATACCGGAGTGAGCACATCCGGTAATAACGACTAAGCCTTTTCCTCTAAGGTGAATAATTATCGCCTGGTCATCCTGAATAAAATCACGTTCGATTATGCCTTCCTTATCCACGAAGGCATTGGGAATTCCTTTCTCAAAAGGGGTGGTGCGCTCAATTTCACCGGTCACCAGAATCAGGTTTTGGGCTAAAAAAGAAGCTTCTTTGCTTTTTATAATCCGGGCTCCGGCTTCTTTCAATTTTTTCTCGTCAAGAATAGGAAACAAAATCTTGCGATCCTCAGGAAGAAGGAGAAACCGTTTTTTCAAAAAAACATCCGGGTGAACGATCACCGGGATAGGCTTGTCTATCAATTTTAAAATCCCTTTCAGCGCCCCATGATGGTCCATGTGACCATGACTTAATATTACTGCTTCAATCTCGTTAGTGTTTATCTCAAGTTCTTTCAGGTTATGGAGAACGCCGGTCGCTGACCAGCCGGCATCTAAGAGAAAACTGTGGGGTTTCCCGTTTTCAAATACTCTGACTAACAACGATAATCCGTGTTCTGCTATCAGAGGAGGAGCAATCTTTCCATCCTTATAGTGAGGACTTCTTTTGACATTTTGGCTCGAAGAAATAAGTACATCAATATAATTGTCAATGAGGGTTACAACCTCTAATCTTTCTATTGCTTTGAGATCAACCATGCTTTTATTTTCCAAAAAAAAATCTTATTGCTTGCTGTTATCTGATGTTGCCTCTTTTTAAAATCTTCTGTCCGCCTTCAGCGTATTAGCTTTTTCAGCTTTACCGGAAAGCCAACCGGTTCGTTCGGCTTTCGGACCGTCAAATTCCGGGACATAAGGTTTTATATCTAAAAGAGGGGTGCCGTCTATAATATCTACACCTTCGATAGAGAGTGTACGACCTTCTACCTTTACCAGCCTGACAATAGAGAAACCGATAGGATTTGGCCGGTTGGGCGCCCGGGTGGCGAAAACTCCCCGCATCGCGTCGTCGAGAAAGGGTTTTACCGTTAAGGCGTAACCCTCGGAACGGTGAAAATGATAAAGTAAAATAATATGGGAAAAGCCCTCGAGATCGTTTAACCCCTCGGTATATTTTGGGTCAAGCGCCACGGTTCCCGCGATACCCTGCGCTCCCGCAGGTTGTATGGGCATTCCTTCCTTATCCTTAAAAGGAGAATGAATGACGCCGATAGGACGATAGGTTATGGTCCCCATGGAATTACCTTCCTTGTATGGTTGGTCCTTTCAAATAAGGTTATTGCTGCAAAAGACAAGACTCAACCTCTTTCCACAATTTTTTTATTTCCGTTGCCGCCGGTCCGGCATCATATTCCACGACTGCTTTTCCGGCCACCATTGCTTGAATGACCGCACGGTCATAGGGAATTTCACCGACCATGCGGATATCATTCTTGTCACAATACTGTCTTATTCTGGTGGTGTTCTCCGGGTTAATATCGCTTTTATTAACACAGACCATAGCCGGAACCTTAAAGTGCCGGGCTACTCCCAGGATTCTCTCCAAATCATGGATGCCGGAAAGAGTTGGCTCCGTTACCGCCAAAACCAGGTCAACCCCGCCGATCGAGGAAATCACCGGACAGCCGATTCCGGGAGGGCCGTCAATAATAATATAATCCCTCTTTTCTTTTTCAGCAATCAAGCGTGCCTGTTGGCGCACCAGGGTAACCAGTTTCCCCGAATTTTCCTGGGCGATACCCAGACGGGCATGAACCAGAGGACCAAACCGGGTCTGGGAAATGAACCATCGACCACAGAGGTTATCTTTCATGGCGATAGCATTTTTAGGACATATCTGGGCGCAAACCCCGCAACCCTCGCAGGCAATGAGGTCAATTACAAAATCCTGTATCGCTTCAAATCGACAGTGTTCTATACAAAGGCGGCATTCATCACATAAATTTTTATCCAGACAGGGAACTCTTCCGCCATAAAAGTCTTCTTCTTTTTCTATCGAGGGGGTGAGTATGAGATGAAGATCAGCGGCATCCACATCCGCGTCCGCCATAACCTTATTTTTCGCCAGCGCGGCAAAAGCAGCGGTTATGGTTGTTTTTCCTGTTCCTCCTTTGCCACTGATCACGGTTAATTGCTTCATGGCACCATCCTTTGCATAATTTCCTGATAAATTTTCAAAAATTTTTCTTTATATTCCGGAAATTCTTTTATGAGAGGTATTCCTTTTGAGTAGGATTCCGCTATTTTCCTCGCGAAAGGTATTTCCTGCAGGATCGGGATATTTTCTGCTTCACAGTAATTCCAGACTTCTTTAGTGCCGATATCGGCCAGGTTGATAACCACCCCGAGGGGAATCCCCAAAACTCTTACCATTTCTACGGCGAGTTTTAAATCATTCAACCCAAACGGGGTAGGCTCAGTAACGAGAAGACAAAAATCGGTTCCTTTTACCGCGGTTACCACCGGACAGGAAGTGCCGGGGGGAGAATCAATGATCACCGTTTTTTGGTTATTTATTAAACTTTTTTCTTTTCTTATCAGTGGGGGAGCCATAGGCTCGCCGATATTTAACCGCGCCTGAACAAATTCAATAGATCCTGCTTTTCCCTTTTCTATCACCCCGATTTCTCTTTCCACTTCTTGAATGGCATCAGCCGGACAAATATAAGAACAGCCTCCACAGCCATGACAAAGTTCGGGAAACACCAATACCTTATCCAATAACGTTATGATAGCATGGAATTCACAGATTTTTGCGCACATGCCGCACTGAGTGCACTTCAATAAGTCAACCTCGGGAACCGGGATGCCAACCGACATTGTCTCCTCTATCCGGGGCTTTAAAAAAATATGCCCGTTTGGCTCCTCTACATCACAATCAATATATTGGACATCTTGCAAGGTAAGGGCAAGGTTAACAGCAATCGTGGTCTTTCCCGTCCCACCTTTACCGCTGGCAATCGATATTTTCATACTTAAACTTCCTATCTCTAACCGAAAAAAACAAATCAGGCGATCTTTGAGCCTGCCTCCGGTCCTGGAGAAACATTATAGATTTCAGTTAATTTTACTATTATTGCCCCCTTGGATTTTATTGGGAGGTTCAACTTTTTTCCCAGGTCATCAATCCACTGAGCGGTTTCTTCAAATCTCACCCCTGATGTTTCAACGGTTACCGTTCCTTTAAGCTGGTATCCTTCAAGCTTATCCCAGACGGTAATTGCTGCATGAGGATTTGCGTGCAGATTTTTTAAAGTTTTGTTTAAAAATTGATCTGAGATGAGAATTGTTTCATCGTTGATTATTTTTTTTGCGCTCACCGGAACAACATTGGGCACACCGTCTTTAGTGGCAGTAGCCAACACAACAGTTTCCTGCTTTTCGAAAATCTCTTTCACCCTTTGATTCATTTTTGCCATTTCAAATAATTCCTTTCAAAAATATTTTTTAAGAAACTCCCCTAATTTCTCTTGAGAGGAGGCGATATCAAGAGAGACCCATTCCTCGTTTATAAAAACGGTCGTCGAAGCCATTATTTTATAACGCTTTGCTTCTTCAGAGTCATTGGTATATATCTCAAGGTCAAGCGCTTCTCCGAATTTGCTTTTCATTGCCTTAGCTACACCTATAGCTATTTGACATGTTCTTCAGGCAGAGTTTCCGCTATGAAATACGATCATATTAACCATTCTATTCCTCCTTGAAATCTTATTTTCTCATCATTGCGGTCCCGCACTTAGGACACTGCATCTGGGAACAGGGAACCCCAGCCTGGTGTGGACTGACCGTGCCGCAGGAAGGGCAGATACACTGACCGACAGGGCCTGCACCCCTCCCGCTGTCCTTACTTTTCCCTTTTCCCATCCCTCTGCCTGTCCCCGGGCCGGATCCTCCTGGTGGTCCGGTTCCATCTCCTCTGGGCATACCATTCACCTCCTTCCGGTTACAAACTTTTTCTTCCTGGACCTCTCTTTTTCCCCCTTCCTCCACCGAATCCTTGCCTCTTTTCCTCTCCTTTAATTACCCTGATCGTCTCTTGAATCTTGGGGAGCACCCGGATGAAGTTCTTGAGAAGAGTTCCTAACTTTGTAGCCAACTTTGTAGCCATTTTAATCCTCCATGGATAAAGTCCTTCCGGACATTCTCCCACACAGGCGTCACACCCTATGCTTTGGTCGTGGGGTATCTAACCCCTACGTCGACCTCTGCCTTTTCCACATCCCGTCCTCATACCTCGCCCCATACCCATTCCACCTCCTCTACCTCTGCCTTTCCCCATTCCTTTTCCTAACCCTCTTCTTGTACCTGAGCCTCTTCCGCCGGAAGGATCGGTTTCATTTCCTCGGGGCATACGATCACCTCCTAATTTTAATGACTCCATTGATAACGCTTCTTCCGGACACTCTTCCACACAGGCGCCGCATTCTATACATGTTTCAGCATCAATTTTGGCTTTGTAATCTGTTACCTTAATTGCTTCTACTGGGCATGCCTCTTCACATGTTCCGCAGCCAGTGCATTTTTCTTCATCTACTCTTACTGCCATGTATATTCTCTTTTTCTGGACATAAAGAAGACCTCTATTCACTTCTTCAGGAGCTTGTGAACTTTTCCTCTGAGAATACTATTTCCTTTCTAATTTTTCTATTCTATCGGTTATTGCATCTAATTGCTCTTTAAGTAACCCGGATTGTTCTTTCAAGGTATTTAGTTCCTGTTCTTTTGAAACAGCTGGTTGCGGCGATGAGCCGGAAGGATATGATTCGGAAGAAGGCATACCCATGCCGCCACCCATACCTCCGCCGCCCCCACGCCCCATGCCTCCGCCCATGCCCATTCCCCCCGTCCCTATACCTTGACCTGATGGTTGCGCTGAATTTCCCATGCCGGCATGAGACGCTACCGTTGGTCCGGAAACAGGTGATCCTAATTTTTTACCCTTGTACGCCTCTATCACCTGTCTTACCGTGCCGCTCACCCCGGTAATTATTTCCACGCCTGCTGCCTGGAGAGTAGAGTGAGCGTTAGGACCAACGTTGCCGGTGAGCACTACCCCAACTCCCTTATTGGCAATAAACTGGGCTGACTGAATTCCCGCACCACCCATAGCAGCAATATTGGCATTGGGAATTGATTCACATTCCATGGTATCCGGGTCAACGATAGCAAAATACTGGCACCTCCCAAATCGGGAGTCAACCTGGGCATCGAGACCAGGCGCCGTAGCAGATACACAGACTTTCATTTATATCACTTCCTTTCTGGTTTATCGAACTAAGCTGGTGCTTTTTTGTTTTCCAGATCCTTCACTCTTGCCTCGATCAATTCCATTTCCTGTTTAAGCATTCCCGCCTGATTTTTCAAAAATTCTAATTCCTGATCCGGAGATAGAGGTGGAGCAAAAAAAGGCATTCCCGAAGCTCCATATCCCCCAGGGTATGGATACCCCATTCCAACGTATGGATTGTCTGGGGTTCCTTCATAGGGAGGATAGGGTGTAGGGGCCCAACAACGTGGAAGCCCTCCCCTCCCTCGACCAACATAAGGCCACGGAGGAGAATATCCTCTAAATCCAAACCCTCGACCAAAATTTCTTCCATGAGGCATGGTTTTACCTCCGTTTCTATCAACGTTGTTAAAACTTCCTAACCTCCATTTTCTCGAGGTTATGGGATAAACATCGTTTGTATGCCTCTTGGGTTGAGATATTCGGTGGAACCAGGTACATTTCTACGCCCGCCTGCTTGAATACCTCATAGGCTTTGGGGCCAAACTGCCCGGAAATAACCGCCTTAACACCTTCTTGAATTAAATCCTGAGCGCAGCCGATACCCGCCCCAGTTGGCGCTTCAGTGTGAATATTCTTAATAACCTTTGCCGGCTGGTGGGTTTCATCAAAGATAATAAACCACTCGCAACGGCCAAACAGCCGATGCACCAAGGACTCAGGACTATCGCCAGTAGCGCTAATTGCTACGCGCATAACTTTTCCTCCATCATGGCAATCAAATATTACCCATCAGCTTTTACAGCAACTTCCCCCTGTACCACAGGGTGGGTTAGAGCAACGCTCATCGGCTCCGCAGCATGTCTTCCCCGGTGCGCGATGGGGAATATGGCTCAAAACCGTGGAAGCCGAGAGCACCTTTTCTACCTGAGCGCTTCCGCACTCTTTACAAGATAGCGCTTCCGACTCGCTTCCCATAACCAAATGTTCCGAACTGGCGCCACAAGACTTACAAAGATATTCAAAGATCGGCATTTGTAAATCTCCTTTTTTAGTGTTGACAGTCTTCATGTTCTTTAGGGTGATCGTGGTCATGAGCGCACGGCGCTGTGCCCTTAACTGCTCCCTCCAAGTATGCTTTGAGCACATTTTCCACCTGTCCACCCACGCCGGTGGCCACTTCGATACCCTGGGTTTGAAAAAGATCAATCGCCCGTGGCCCCATGCCTCCGGCTATCATAACCTGCACATTCTGTTGGCCAATGAACTGGGGCACTACGCCGGGGGTGTGGTTAGTGAAATATGGATTTTCAATCACTTCCACCCTTTTTATGTCTTTTCCTTCTACCTCAACAATGGTGTAAAAGGGGCATCGTCCGAAATGCATGCTCATCTGAGACGTTAAGCCGCCATTATCTTCACTCGAAAAAGCGATTCTCTTCATGGTAACCTCCTGTCTGGTTTTTGTTTTGAACTTTTCTAAATATAACTCTCTTTTATCAATCCCCTTCTCCAGGAGTTGTCTCCATTGCCCGGAGATCTGCCGGAAAGATTCGGCAGCCTTTGAATCCCAATGTTTACTTACGAAGGGAACACCGTCATCCGAACTAACCACCATTTCCGGGTCAATAGGTATCCTCCCTAAAAAAGGCACATTCATTTCCTGAGCTGCTCTTTCTCCTCCGCCAATCTTGAAGAGGTTAATTTCTTTATTGCAATGGGGACAAACAAAACCACCCATATTTTCTACCACCCCGATAAGGGGGATTTTTAGCTCACGACAAAAAGTAATGCTTTTTCGCGAATCGAGAAGAGCTACCTCTTGAGGAGTGGTGACAATAATGGCTCCGTCAACCTTTTTAATCAGATGAGCGGTGCTTAATGCTTCATCGCCAGTTCCCGGTGGCAGGTCAATGATAAGATAATCCAATACACCCCAAAACACCTCTCCCACGAATTGCTTAATAAGGCTGTGCTTTAAAGGCCCGCGCCAGATTATGGCGTCATCTTTGTTGCGCAGGAGAAACGCGATGGACATAACCATGACCCCGCTTTCAGTCTTTATCGGCAAGAGCCCATCCTGGTTTCCCGCCAGGCGTTTTTCTTCCACCCCCATCATCTTCGGGATGTTGGGACCGTGAATATCCGCATCCATGACCCCTACTGCGAAACCTTCCTTTGCCAAAGTCACGGCCAAATTTACTGCCACCGAACTTTTGCCCACCCCGCCTTTGCCGCTTAAAACCATGATTTTATACTTCACCAGCGACATGGTGGCCTCGCGACGCGTTAAGTCGTGAGCCTCTTTTTCTTCCTCGCTGCAGGTTCCTACCTGATTGCAGGTTGGGCAGCTTGAATTATTATCACACTTTTCTGAATCCATTGTTTGTCACTCCTTCCGTGAACATTATTTTAAAGTCTCTTCCAAAACCATAACAACACGTTAATGGTATAGTTATTGTACATCTTCGCCTCAACCTACTCGTCATGGTGCCTTGATATACTCACTTCCATATCCTGCCCACCCGGGCAAAGGGCCAAGCAAATATTCCCCCTTCCATGAATGTGACCTTCGTAAATCCATGCGCTTCTAACATTCGCTGGGCCTCATAACCCCGAAGACTAAACAGACAGAAGGTTACAATCTCTTTATCCTTCGGAAGATTCTTCAATTCTTCTTGAAGCTTTCCGAGAGGAATAAGCCTAACTTTCGGATTATCAATGCGAAGTTCTTCATATTCCTTAGGGCTGCGGACATCCAGAAAAATAAAATCGTCTCCCCGCTCAAGTTTTTCCCTTACCACCAAAGGCGATAGACCTTTTGCCATTCCATTCAGCTTATTCTCCAAAACATTAGCGGCAGTGATAATATTATCCATGGCCGGAGAAAAAGGAGGGGCATAGGCTAAATCAAACGTAGCTATTTCTTGAACCGAGGCGTTTAAACTAAGCACGGAAATAACGATTTCTATTCTTTTTGCCACATCCCCTTGACCCACGATTTGTGCTCCTAAAAGTTTACCGTTCCTCCGGTCGGCAATGAGTTTAATAATGATGTTTGCCCATCCGGGATAATAATGGGGACGGTCTTGGCCCGGGCACATCACCGTTTCCACCTCAAATCCCTGCGCCCTGGCCTCGTGCTCAGTAAGCCCGGTTCTGGCCACATGAAAATCAAGTACTTTGCAAATCGCAGTTCCCAACACACCCGGAAAAGAGGACGTTCCGCCGGTTATATGGTCAGCAATGATCCGGCCATGTTTATTGGCGGTAGAGCCTAAGGGCGTGTAAACTTTTTTCCCGCTCAAGCGGTGAGTGTTTTCTACACAGTCCCCGCCAGCGTAAATATCGGAGTCGCTGGTTTGCAGATATTCGTTGACCTGAAGAGCACCGGTTTCACCCAGAGCAAGACCCGCTTTTTGGGCCAGCTCCACATTGGGCTTCACGCCGATGGCTAAAAGAACCAGGTCCGCCGCCAACTCCTTTTTGTTCGTAACAACTTTTTTAACCGCTTCGGTGGCACCCCCTTCAAACCGAACAACTTGCTCAGAGGTAAAAATGTTAATGCCTTTTTCTTCTAAATACCGGCTTAGAATGAGTCCCATATCCTTATCTAAAACGGTGGGCAACACCCAGTCCAGCATCTCTATGACTGAGGTCTCGCTTCCCCACTCATGCAAAGCTTCTGCCATCTCCAGACCGATAAGTCCGGAGCCGACAATGACTGCCTTACTAACTTTCCCCTGCGAAAGGTATTTCTTGATCGCCAAACCATCTTCGATGGTTCGGAGTCGAAAGATATTATGAAGATTAATCCCCTCCAGAGGAGGAATCACGGAAATCCCACCCAGGGCCAGGATAAGCTTGTCGTAAGGAAACTCTTTTTTCTCTCCTGTTTCTATATGTACGGTTCTTACAATTTTGTCGGCCCGATCAATTTCTTCAGCTTTGGTTTTTGTATAAACCGTTACCCGCTTCACGTTTCTAAAAAAGTTTTCGTCGCGCAGGACTCCGATAGGAGTGCTGAGTAACT
>DATEXU010000005.1:0-4542 GCA_035256645.1 Thermodesulfobacteriota bacterium
TTACCCCGGATACGGCGATTCGGGAGGCAGAGCGGTGCCTTCGATGCTATCGGGTAGCTCTTTACGCGACGAAAACAGAATGAACGACAACGTAACCATAACCATTGACGGAAAAGAAATTTCGGTCCCTAAGGAGAGCACGATTTTGGCGGCAGCCAGAGCACTGGGGATAGAAATTCCTACTCTTTGTTTTCACCCCAAACTGCTGCCCATCGGTTCCTGCCGGCTCTGTCTCGTGGAAATCGAGGGATACGAGAAACCGGTTACCTCCTGCACTACGCCGGTGGTAGCAGATATGAAGGTGACCACCCAATCAGAAAATCTTACGAACCTGCGGAAGGAAGCCATCCGGTTTATGCTGGTTAATCACCCGCTCGATTGTCCGATCTGCGACAAAGGCGGGGAATGCCGGCTTCAGGATTTGGCTTTTGAGTTCGGACTCGATCAGGAAGTCTATAAGATAGAGGCAACTCCCCTTGACATTGACTACCTGTCACCCTTGGTGGAAAGGAACAATAACCGGTGTGTCCGGTGTGGTCGTTGTGTGAGTGTTTGTAATGAGATCCAGGGAGAGATGGCGATTGAATGGGTGAACCACGGGTATGATACGGAGATTCTCCCTCGGGGAGGATATCCGCTCAACTGCGAGTTTTGCGGCCAATGTATTGCTCACTGCCCTGTCGGCGCGTTGCTCAACCGCCCCTTTAAGTACAAAGCCCGGGTTTGGGAATTGATGAAAACTCCGTCGGTCTGCCCGTATTGTGGCGGCGGGTGCGCGATTGAACTGAATGTGCGCAAAAACAAGGTGTTACGGATCACTTCTTCTTGCGAAGATACTCATAACCAGGGTAACCTTTGCGGCCGGGGCAATTTTGGCTTTGGCTTTATTAATAACAACAACCGGCTTCATTCCCCCTTAATCAAGCGCCGCAAAGACTTGGTGCCGGTTACCTGGGAAGACGCTCTCGGGAGCGCTGCCGAGCAATTAAAGAAAATTCTTAAGTCCTCAGGACCGGAGAGCACTGCCGGCTTAGGCTCTCCCCGGGCTTCCAATGAGGATAACTATCTTTTTCAGAAGTTTTTCCGGGCCGCTATAGGCACGAACAACATTGACAGCCCGGCTCATTTTAATTACCGAAACCTGGAGCGGGGGCTTCGAGAAACCCTGGGATTGCCCGCAAGTCCTCAGGGATTTGATGCTCTGGAAAAAGCTCAGGTAATTTTTGTTCTCGGCGCTGATGTGCGTGCGGAGTGTCCTCCCCCGGCCCTAAAAATAATGAAAATGGCCCGTGTGCACGGCTCCACCCTTGTGGTTGGTAATCCTCGGTCAACCAAGCTCGATAAATTCGCCAACCTGCACTTGCGTTATCGTCCTGGAACAGAACTTCTTTTGGTCGCGGGGCTCATGAAGGCGGTTTTGGAACGGGATTTGGAAAATGAAGAACGAATCGAAAAGATTTCTCAGTTTTCGATTCTGAAAAAATCTTTGGAAGAAAAAACCCTTCAGGAAATTGCTGATCTTACTGGTGTTCCCCTGGACCAGATCTATCATCTGGCCATGATTTTATCGAAGAAAGCAACCGGGTGTATCGTTTTTGGGTATGATGTCTTTACTCATGAACAGGCCAAAGAGGTGGTTGCCTCCTTAGCCGCGTTAAGTCTTATGACGGCGGCAATCAGCCAGAAAGACCGGGCTCTCATTCCGATTATCGCCAAAAATAATGTCCAGGGAATGCTCGACATGGGCGTGATGCCGGATCTTCTCCCTGGGTATCAGAGACTGGAAAAAAGTGCGTCTTTTGAAAAGGTCTGGGGAAGGTCGATACCGAAACAACCGGGCAAAAATGCAGAAGAAATTCTTCATGGTATTCTTGAAGGAAAAATAAAAGCGCTTTATGTCATGGGATGCGATCCGCTCATGGATTTTTCCTTCCCGGACAAGTGGGAAGAAGCATTGGGCAAACTGGAATGGCTGGCAGTGCAGGATGTTTTTTACACCGAGGTAGCGGCCAAGGCCGGCTATGTTTTTCCCGCAGTAACCTTCGCGGAAAAAGAAGGGACGTTTACTAATGGTGAACGGCGGGTGCAGAAATTTTCTCCGGGGATTTTGCCGTATCGGAGCGCCTTGCCGGATTGGGCAATCATTCAAAAACTTTCTCACGGCATAGGTTATCATATGGATTATTCTCATCCGGGAGCGATCATGCGAGAGATTTCTTCTTTAGTGCCGCAGTATAAGGGGATTACCTATGAGCGTTTGGGAAGGAAAGGGATACAGTGGTCAAGCACGGATGGTGCTCCTTCCTTCGCTTCTTTCTCTCTCACTACAGTGGAAACGCCTAAACCGGGAAACTTTACCTTAATAACCGGGACCGCGTTTTTTCATTCCGGTACGCTCTCGACCAATTCGGGACTCACTGTTCTTGGAGGCAAAGCGTGGGTGGAGATAAATCATGAGGATGCCGCAACGCTCGGGGTAAACGAAGGTGATCAGGTAACGATTTCTTCGTCAGGCAAAGCGGTGAGCGCTTCGGTTAAAGTGATTTCCGCTGTTCCTCGGGGAGTAGTCTTTGTTCCTAATAATTTTCGTGACGCTAAAGTGAATCAGTTGATCGCCAATCAGAACTATTGCCCGGTAGAGATCACCAAGGGGTAGAAGATGGTTGAATTATTATTTATGTTGCTGAAAATTGTGGTTGTATTTGTCGCCCTGCTTTTATCTGTGGCGTACATGACTTGGCTGGAACGGAAGGTGCTGGGACATATGCAAAGCAGGCTCGGTCCCCATCGGGTAGGGATGAATGGGTTATTACAGCCGATCGCTGACGGAATAAAGCTCTTTTTCAAAGAAGATGTGATTGTTACTGCTGCGGACAAGGTGGTATACCACTTAGCCCCGTTTATTATTGTCTCAACCGCGCTTTTAACGGTAGCCGTTATTCCGTTTGGAGATTCAGTTAAGATTTTTAACCATGATATACCGTTACGGATCGCTGATATCAATATCGGACTTCTCTATATCTTTGCCTTGTCTTCTCTGGGGGTTTATGGGATTGTGCTGGCAGGGTGGTCGTCGAACAACAAGTACGCTTTAATGGGAGGCTTGCGCTCAGCAGCGCAGATGGTAAGTTATGAGCTTCCGCTGGGTCTCGCGACGATCGGAGTTTTGATGCAGTCGGAAAGCTTAAGTTTAGCTAAAATTGTGCAGGCTCAGGCGACCCAGGGCTGGTTTTTCCTGCCTCAGTTTATCGGTTTTTTAATTTTCTTTATCTGTGCAGTGGCGGAATGCAACCGCACTCCCTTTGATCTTCCGGAAGCGGAAGGTGAGCTGGTGGCGGGATTTCACATTGAATATTCAAGCATGAAGTTCGCGCTTTTCTTTATGGCCGAATACGCAAGCGTTATTCTTATGAGCGCTTTGATTGTAACGCTTTTCTTTGGGGGCTGGCTGGGACCAGGTTTTATTCCCTGTCCCGCGTGGTGTGGCCCCATCTGGTTTGGCGTTAAAGTATTTATTTTTAGTTTTATTTTTATCTGGCTCCGGGCAACCTTTCCTCGTTTCCGGTATGACCAGTTGATGAAATTTGGTTGGAAGGTTCTTTTTCCGTTGAGCCTTATCAATATTGTGGCAACCGCAGTCGTGATGATTATTAAATAGAGAAAACGCATGATCGGAAAAACGATAAAAGGAATATGGGCACTGATAAAAGGGATGAGCGTTACCCTGAAAATTTTCTTTACCCGTCCGGTCACCATGAAATACCCGGAGGAAAAGCGGGAACCGTATCTTCGCTACCGTGGTCCTCATATTTTACGGCTGGATGAAAAAGGGAAAGAGAAGTGCGTTGCCTGCTCGCTGTGCGCGACGGTTTGTCCGGCCCAGGTGATTACTATCGAGGCCGGGGAAGGAAATGAGCACGAAAAGTATCCGATCACTTTTGAGATTGATATGGGAAAGTGTATTTTTTGCGGTTATTGTGTGGAAGCCTGCCCCAAGGCGGCAATTATTATGAGCCGGTCATATGAGCTGGCGGAATACCGGCGGGATGAATTAACGTATGACAAGGAGCGGCTGGTAAAAGCCGGAAAATGAGTTAAGAAAAATGGAAGAAATTATTTTTTACGTTATTGCCTTGGTTACGATCATTGCCGCCGTGAGGGTGGTGATGGGACGCAACGCGGTTCACAGCGCACTGTGGTTGGTGCTGGTATTTTTCTGTTTTGGCGCCCTTTATGTGCTTTTACAAGCCGAATTTGTCGCGGCGATTCAAGTTATTGTCTATGCCGGGGCGATTATGGTCCTCTTCCTGTTTGTAATCATGCTTCTCAGAGTTGATCGGGCTGAGGAGCTACTTTCCAAACATCGGACCCAGAGAGTGGTGGGAGTGCTTTTGGGAATCGCCCTGCTGGTGGGAATTGGAGTGACCGTTATGGTTGACCTGCTGCCGGGGAAGGCCGGAGAGAAAAGCATCGAGACGTTGAATACTCAGGCCGGAGGAAATACCCAGGCGGTGGCGGAAAAGCTTTTTACTGATTATCTGC
>DATEXU010000006.1:0-5068 GCA_035256645.1 Thermodesulfobacteriota bacterium
TTCCAGCAGTTCGCACGCAGCCTGGAAAATTCCCGTCGCATCAAGACCGTATTTTTTACGAAGAATATCGGGCGATCCATGTTCAACGAATTGGTCAGGGATCCCTAACCTTTTTACCTTCACCCCCGTAATATTATTGTGCTCCAAGGTTTCCAAGAGCGCGCTTCCGAAACCTCCGGCCAGCACATTTTCTTCTACCGTAAGGATTTTTCCCGTTTTCCGGGCTAACGCGCAGACCAATTCATGATCCATCGGCTTAACAAACCTGCTGTTTACAATGGTAGCAGAGATACCTTTATTTTTAAGAAGAGTGGCTGCGGATAATGCCGGATAGACTGTTTTCCCAAGAGCAAAAACAGCTAAATCCGAACCCTCGCAAAGCACCTCCGCTTTTCCTAAAGGAAGTGTCTTTATTGTTTTTTCTATGTCCACGCCTTCAATTTTTCCCCGGGGATAACGTACTGCTGCCGGTACGCCTAATGTTACCGCGGTATAGAGCATGTGCCGAAACTCATTTTCATCTTTTGGGGCCATAACGACTAAATTGGGAAGGTGTCTCAGATAGGAAAGGTCAAATAAACCTTGGTGGGTATAACCGTCCTCTCCGACAATTCCCGCCCGATCAATGGCAAAAAGTACCGGGAGTCCCGGCAAACAAACATCATGGAGAATTTGATCGTACGCCCTTTGGAGAAAGGTAGAGTAAATCGCCACGACGGGTCGCAACCCTCCGGTAGCAAGTCCTGCAGCAAAGGTAACCGCATGTTCTTCTGCTATCCCTACATCATAAAACCTTTGGGGAAAGAGTTTTTTAAAATTGGCGAGCCCTGTGCCCGTGGTCATTCCCGCGGTTATCGCGATGATGCGATTATCATTCACGGCAAGCTCATTAAGAGTCTCACAAAAAACCTCGGTATATGACTTGTGAGCATTGTTTGCTTTGTGGGGATTACCGGTCTCTTTATCAAACGGCCCAACGCCATGAAAGTTTTCCGGATCTTGTTCAGCGGGAAGATAACCCTTGCCTTTCTTCGTTATTACGTGGAGCAGAATTGGCCGTCGAGAAAGATTTTTGATGTTCTTAAGATTTTCGAGAAGCTGACGAAGATTATGTCCCTGAATGGGACCCACATAGGTAAAACCCAATTCTTCAAACAAAAGACCGGGAACGATTAATCCCTTGAAAGACTCTTCAGCTTGTTTTACGGTGCGAAAAAGTGTGGGGCCGATACTTGGAATGGTCTTGAGAAAATGCATAAGCTCGGTGTGAACCCTATTGTAGGCTTTACCGGTAATAATCCGCGATAGATAGGCGGATAATGCTCCTACGTTAGGCGAAATAGACATTTCATTATCATTGAGAACCACAATCAACTTGCTTTCTAAATCTCCCGTTTGGTTTAAACCCTCAAAAGCAAGGCCGGTATTGATGGAACCATCTCCGATGACCACGATGATGTTATCTTGTTTTTCTTCGTGTTTTTGTGCCTCGGTCAGTCCTAAGGCGGTTGAAATGGATGTTCCGCTGTGCCCGACATCAAAAACATCATGTGGGCCTTCCGAACGGGAAGGGAATCCGCTTAACCCGTTAAATTGACGCAGGGTATGAAACTGATCGCGACGTCCGGTAAGTAATTTATGAGTATAGCATTGATGACCCACATCCCAAATGATTTTATCCCGCGGAGAATCAAAGACATAATGGAGGGCAATGGTAAGTTCCACCACCCCAAGATTAGGAGACAAATGTCCTCCGGTTTTTGAAACCGTATCAATAATTTTTTCCCGAACTTCTTGGGCTAAGCGAGGTAAGCTCTCAGCGGGAAGATTTTTTAAATCCGCAGGGCTTTCAATCTGCTCCAATAATTTACTCTGAAGAGGATCTGTTGTCGTTTCTTTTTCCATACTCAAGATTTTAGATTTGAATAAATTTTCCTTCATTCACCGCAGGTGGTGTGACTGGTTTTATTTTGTGCGTTCAGCAAGGTAACGGGCGATCTGCTTCAACGGTTCAGCTTTAGGGCCAAACTGAGACAAGGTTTGTTCCGCGTGCTGGGTTAGTTCTGTTATCCGTTTTTGCGATTCTTTTAATCCTAAAAGACTGGGGTAGGTCGCTTTGCCCAACACACTATCTACTCCGGTCTGCTTTCCTAAGGTTTGTTTGGAACCCATCACATCCAGCACATCATCCGTTATTTGAAAGGCTAACCCGATCATTTTCCCGTATTTTGTTAACGTCTCAAGCTCATCTTCCGTGGCTTCACCCAGGATGGCACCGGCTTTGATTGCCGCCAGGATCAAGGCCCCGGTTTTATGGGTATGAATATATTCCAACAGAGGAAGGTCAAAGCCTTTTCCCTGGGTCTCGATGTCAATGGTTTGTCCGCTGACCATTCCTTGTAATCCCGCTGCTTGCGCAATGGCATGGATGGCTTTTACGATACTTAGCGGATGGTGGCTTTCATAAAGCACCGGATCAGTCATCACCTGGAAGGCGAGGGTGAGCAACGCATCTCCCGCTAAAAGAGCGATTGTTTCTCCAAAAGCTTTATGACAAGAAAGTTTCCCACGGCGGAAGTCACTGTTATCCATTGCCGGAAGATCATCATGGATTAAGGAATACGTATGAATCAATTCGATCCCGCACGCAAAAGGGATAAGTGATCGATAGTCTCCTCCCACCAATTCGTTAGCAGTGAGGGTTAAGATAGGACGAATTCTTTTTCCTCCGTCTATGACACTATGGCGTATGGCTTTATGAATGCTGGATGGAAAGGTATCGTCAGGAGGAAGAATTTTTTCCAACCCGGCATCAATCAAAATTTTTCGCTCATGTAAAAAGCTTTCCAGGTTCATTGATTAACTCTTTGTTACTGAAAAAAGACACTTTTTAAAGGAGGGCGGTTTAAATATCTTCTTGGTTGGAAGTATCTTCTGGTTGGAAAGAAAATGATTCACGACGGAAAATGCCTCCTTCTTCCTTAAGAAGAATATCTATCCTTTTTTCCGCCTCATCAAGTTTTTCCCGGCAAAAACGAGAAAGCCTTACTCCTTCTTCAAACAAAGAGAGAGTTTTATCCAACGGAACCTCCCCTTTTTCAAGCTCGCCGACAATTTCTTCGAGCCGTTTGATCGCTTCCTCAAAGGTTTGTGTTTTTTTCACTGATATTTCCTTTTAGGTTGAAAACTTGATCCCTTTTAAAATATAATCAGTCCCTCACACAAAAAATCTTGATAAGTTAACTGAAATTATTAACCAATTTCGTGAATGAGGATTTTTTCTTCTTACCTCATTATACGTGGTGAATTATAAAAGTCTATTGATTTTTTGACAAATGGGGAAGGGGGAAAAACCGGCTTATTGGACAAAAAACAAGAACGAAATCTGAGGAAGTCAAAAATCAGACGGCACAGTAAAAAGCTCCAGATGCAAGGCGCGCAAATCCGACGGAATGAGGCGTACTTCCTGTACGCCGCAATGAACGAGGATGCAGCGCCTGTCTTCGTGCACCGCACGGAGGCAACGCCGAAGATGGCGCGCTCCAGACCATTATCCCCCGCCCATAGGCGGGACTTTTTACGAAGCCGTCAAATCTGATTGAGAAACGGAGGGTCTTAATGCAGGATATAAAAAAAATGTACCGTACCATTATGGATGACCATTTCCCCGAAGAAATGAAGATATCTTTTGGAGATCAAACCTTGATCTATCGAAAACGGGCCTGGAAAATTTTTGATGGCGATATGGGAGGGGTAATTGAAAAAGGCCTTCGTTATGGTGAGAATCCCGGTCAGGAAGCAGCGTTGTATGAATTGGTAAAGGGGAATTTGACTCTCGGAGACTGCACATTTATTGAGCCGGGCTTAAGTTTAGTAAGCGGTATTGATGAAGAAGCCATGCTGCAATCGGGAAAACACCCGGGTAAAACCAACTTTACTGATATTGATAATGCCCTCAATATTCTCAAGTTTCTTACTAAAAAACCGGCCGCGGCGATTATGAAACACAACAACCCATGCGGCGTTGCATACGGAGCGTCACTTGCCGAGGCCTACGATCGAGCTAATATGGCTGATCGGATCGCGGCTTTTGGAGGATGTCTTGCTTTAAACCGTCCGGTGGATAAAGCGACCGCCGAATTAATTAATCAGAATTACTTAGAGGTGGTGGCTGCTCCTGAATACGAAGCCGGAGTCGTGGAAATGCTCAAGAGCCGGAAGAATCTCCGGATCATAAAGGTTAACCGCATGGACAAACTGGAACAGCATTGCACACTGCGGTTTGTTGATTTCAAGTGCCTCATCGACGGGGGGATCATTGTCCAGCAGTCTCCGATCAACGCGATTTTGCGGAAAGAAGATTTCAAGCCGGCGAAAACGGTATTTAAAGGAAAAGAATATAGTATCAAAAGGACGCCCACGGAAAGGGAATACGAGGATTTTCTTTTCGGCTGGAGCGTGGAACAGGGAGTATCTTCCAATTCAGTATTGTTTGTTAAAGATGGAGTTACGGTGGGAATTGGAACTGGTGAGCAGGACAGGGTCGGCGTAGCAGAAATTGCCGTGTTTAAGGCTTACACGAAATACGCGGACGCGCTCTGTTTCAAAGAGCACCGCATTCCTTATAAAACTCTGGAAATGGAAATCGCGCAAGGAAAACGCTCGTTAGACCTCAAGACCGCGATTGATGAAAAAGTAAAAAAAGACAAAGGCGATCTGATCGGCTCGGTGATGGTCTCGGACGCGTTTTTTCCCTTCCGCGACGGCGTGGATGTGGGAATCAAAGAAGGCGTTACTGGGATTGTGCATCCCGGAGGTTCTGACCGGGACTTTGAATCAATCGAGGCTTGTAATGAGGCTCATCCGCCGGTAACTATGGTATTTACCGGCCAGCGGGCGTTTAAACATTAGGACTTCTTAATCTCTTCAACCCGGCAGAAAATTTCTCCTTGGTAGAGCTTCACGTTCAACGCTTGTTGGGGAGTAAGGGAGGAAGCATCGCGAACGATTTCATTGCCCGGCCAGGTTCGGGTGATGCTATAGCCTCGTTTAAGGATGTTAAGCGGGC
>DATEXU010000007.1:0-9208 GCA_035256645.1 Thermodesulfobacteriota bacterium
GAATGTTTCTGAAAAAATTTGTGAACGATACCCCCTGGGTCCATATGGATATCGCCGGGCCGACCTGGTATGAAAAAGATAAACCCTATATACCAAAGGGCGCAAGCGGCTTTGGGGTTAGGCTCCTGGTGCAGTTTTTAAAGGATTGGAGTAAATAGGAATGGCCGGTGACTTGAAAACGAAATTGGCCCGCATGGAACAAATCAAACGCGAAAAACCCGCGTACAGAAACCTGCTCGATTTTTATGAAAAAATTTTTATTGCCAAAGAGGAGTTTTACCAGTCGCTTAAAGCTCTCCCCGTAGTTTTTGATGAACAGGAAGTGCAAACAAAATTCAAAGCAGGATTCCCTGTTCTGGATAAGAGCGCTATTGAGTTGGATAGTGGGGCGTTAGAAAATTTTTTTCGCACGCTTCTTCAGATAAGCCACGAAAAAAATCCTGATACTGCAGGAAAATTACACTCCTTTATTAAAAAAGGCAACCTCGATGTTGGAAAGACCATCAAAGCGATGTGGAATGGTGACATTCCCTCACCAACGGGGGGAAAAGAAGAACTGGGTGACCCTACGCTTCTCTCCTTTCTTTTGACTGAGTCCCTGAAGCCTTTTTATGAATATTTAGCCGAAAATTTACGAGCAGTGATCGATGTAACGCTCTGGGGAAAGGGGTATTGCCCTATTTGTGGAAAAACTCCACCCATCGCAGCGATCCCGGAGGGAAAATGGTCAAGGCATCTTTTTTGTGTTTACTGTGGCACAAAATGGCCGTTTCCTTTTCTTATGTGCCCGTTTTGTGGAAACGAAGAGGAGGAAGGGGTCACGTATCTTTATGTCGAGAATGAAAAACAATACCGACTTGAAGTCTGCAAATCCTGCCAAAAATATCTCAAAGCGGTTGACATTGAGTTCATTGGCACTCCTGTCCCTTTAGATGTAGAAAACATCGCTACCCTTCACCTGGATATCCTCGCCCAAAGGGAAGGGTATGGTCGCGGCGCTCATTACCCCCTGCTCATCTAATACCAAGCCGCCTTCATTTGCATATCTTTGTTGTCTCCTCATCAGTTTTCGTAAATCGTAAAAAGTTAAACGTAAGGTGTTAAAACACTTCACATTTCACGTCTCACTTTTCACGTTTTGACCGTCGCCGCCTCGATCTGCTTTTGAATGCAACTTGGTATAAGAGAATTTTTTATTCCTTATGCACGGGTATTTCAAACTCCATCAAATCCTGTCCAATAACGGTCCTGGGAAAGACACTTCGAGCTTCGTAAAGCAGCTCATCCGTCCGCTGGTAACGAGTGCTGATATGGGTAATGACTAAATTTTTGACCTTGGCTTCACTCGCTATACGGGCTGCCTGAGCGCAGGTAGAATGGCCTTTTATTTTCGCCTCCTCCTCCATGTCATGAGCAAACATCCCTTCATGCACTAAAAGGTCTGCTTCATAGGCAAGTTTAATCACTTGGGGACAGGGCCGCGTATCAGTCGCGTAAACAAACTTCCGGCCTTTCCGGGGGGGGGTCATAACCATCGAAGGGGTAATCTCCCGCCCATCGGCTAATGTTATGGTTTCGCCCCGCTGAAGCTTGCCAAACAAAGGGCCTTCAGGAATGCCCAGTTCCTTTGCTTTTTCCGGAAAAAATCTTCCTGGTCGTGGTTCTTCTACTAAAGAAAAGGCAAGCGTATGGGGTTTATGGTCAACGGCAACCGCCTCCATCGAAAAGCCAGGGCCGGAAAAAAATTTACCTTCAGTGAGCTCACGGATGTCAAGAACATAAGGAGGGTTGAACCCTAAGCATTTTCGAATCAGGTTGATATACTCTTTGATGCCCGGAGGCCCAAAAATGCGAAGGGGTTTTTCCCGCGCTTGATGCATGATGGTCATGAGGAGACCGGGAAGGCCGGTTACATGGTCGCCATGCAAGTGGCTCAGAAAGATGGCAAAAAGTTTGCCGGGGCTTAGAGAAGCCCGAACAATCTGTACCTGGGTGCCCTCTCCGCAGTCAAAAAGAAAGATATCTCCATCCCGCTGCAACGCTAAAGCAGGAAGACTGCGGCGAAGGGTGGGAATAGTTCCTCCGGTTCCTAACAGGGTTACTTTCATAGTTAACTTTTAGAGGCTAAAAGAATATTCGATTGAATCGTTAGAGGATTATTATTACCTCGGCAAAGAAATATCTTCATGATCTTTCGGTGTCATTCCGGGCTTGACCCGGAATCCAGCATTATTACTGATAGATTCCCGCTTTCGCGGGAATGACATATTGTGCTGTTTGATTGCCGGAGTATTAATTCAGAAACTTATTTATAACAATTGTTTTTTTGAAAGAAAAGAGAAAAGCTTATTTGTTTAAAAAATTGGTTTATGATCCTGTTGAAAAGGGTACTGGGTTTGAACACGCATGTCTCCTTTTTCGGGAAGGCGACTGAAAATTTTTCTTGCTTCTAACTCCTTGAAATATTATAGTCTATGACGAATGAGGGAAAAAGCCAACCCGCGTTTTATAAGGGGAGTAAGGTCATGAAAAGAAGGATGCTTACTTTGTTTTTGGTTACTTCTTGTTTCGTTTTTTGTGTAATGGTTTTATCTAACCTCACTGTAATAGGAGGGGAAGCTATGGAACTAAAAATAAAGAGCAGCGCTTTTAATGAGGGAGACATGATTCCTAAAAAGTATACCTGCGATGGCGCCAATGTATCACCACCTTTGGTATGGGATGGAGCGCCAATGAATACAAAGAGTCTTGCTTTAATCAGTGATGATCCGGATGCTCCAGTGGGAACCTGGGTTCATTGGGTTATCTACAACATACCTTCCACGATAAAAGAACTCCCTGAAAACATATTGCCACACAAGACCATCGAAAATGGGGCGCAACAAGGAACCAATGATTTCCGGTTGATTGGCTACGGAGGACCGTGTCCTCCGCGGGGAACTCACCGGTATTATTTTAAACTTTATGCTCTCGATAAAGCATTAGATACTGAACCCGGATTGACTAAAGCTCACTTATTGAAAGCGATGGAAGGACATATTGTGGCGCAAGGGAAATTAATGGGGCGCTATCAAAGATAGCAACATAACACCTCGCTTTTTAATTTCTCAGTTCTGTGATATAAAAGAGAAAAATTGCTTAATACAAGTCTTTTGGGTTAGCAGACAGACATTGGGGAAATTGATTCGCAACAAGATGAAATATAACGTACAATTTAAACCAAGAGCGGTGAAGGATATTGCAAAGCTTTCGTCACGCATGCAATTAAAATTCATCAAAGATATTGAGGCAATGAGCAATGATTTGACGGGTGATGTTAAAAGGCTTACAAATTTTACTCCTGAGTATCGTTTGCGGGTGGGTTATTACAGGGTGTTGTTTGAAATCGAAAATAAAAATATAATTGTCTACAGGGTTCGTCATCGCCGAGAAGTATATCGATGAAAGGAGTTTTTATGGTAGTAACTGCACAAATTATTAAAAAAAAGGGGAAAAAAGAATTTGCTGTTTTGCCCTATGAGGAATTTCAAAAAATACAGGAAGAGCTTGCTTCATACGAAGACCTTCAATGCCTTAGAAAAGCTAAGATTGCAGAGAAGGATGCTCCAACAATTGGAATCTCAGAATTGAAAAAAAAATTGCAGGGCGAACATAGGGTGAATGCACTTGAGAAAAGAGTATGATTTTTAAAAAGGCGAAAGAGGTAAGTTTTATCATCCAGATATGAAGCTGAACATTCCCATCTATCTTGATGATGAAGTTTCAGCCTTTGTGGAGAAAATTGCTTCAAAGAAAGGGATTGATAGATCCTCAGTAGTGAATGATCTTCTTAAAGGCGACAAAAAGCTTGCTGAAGCCATAGAATAATTTTCCATCGGTACTGTGTGTGATATTGTCTAAAAAGTTAATCTCAGGTTCGTGTGTATCCGGAAAAAAATTCTGTAATACAATTGTCTAAAGTTGACAGGCAGACTTTATAAAAAAATAAAATTAATTTAGTAGGTTGAGGGTCAATGATTTTGTAAAACAAGGCCAAATTGCCGGATAAAAAGGTAAATGGCCTTTTTCGTTTTTTTAGCGGGATAGGAAATGACAAATGCTTACGGCATCTACTAACTATGTACCATATTTTTAGGCTTAAACCGCAACTTTTTATATCAAAAAACCTTTTAAATTTTTTGATATGGTACAAATAACATGAAAACAATTTTTATTAGTCGACTGGGGTTAATAATATTTATATCTTTCCTTCTTATTTCATGTGCCTCCCATAATAAGAGAATTGAATTGGTTAATAAAGGCAAGTACGCTGTATTCGTTGAAACTGAAAGTGGAAAAAAAAAAGTAAATCCTGCGAAAAAGATTACCTGGGACGTCAAGGACGGTTCAATCAAAGAAAAAATGAGAGTAATAATTCAATGCCCATATTATCCCTATTACTGTATTCACTGGTGGACAATTGAAGAAGAATGTATTGAGTCAATAGAATTCGATATTTCTCTTGATTGTGAAGAGGGAGATAAAAAGTGCACTTCTGAAGGCAATTGCTATGTTTTATTTAATACATGCAAGGGTCAAAAAAAATATGCGGTGAAAGAGTGTAAAGATTGTGACGAATAAATTTCAACAACAATGGAGTCAGTCTACACATTTGACAAAATGGGCAGGAATAATACCGGCAGGGCGTCAATAATTATGCAACGAGATCGCACGTTGCCCTGGTCAAGAAGTCCCGTCCTTCATCTTTTTCCCTTTAAATCCCACCTAATTCTTTTTTTTTCACCTTAAGACGTTGGAATCCGCAAGGTTTGACCGGGACGAAGGGTGCGGGGATTTTTAATCCCGTTCAGCTTCATGAGCTGCTTCACGGTGGTATGGTATTTTTGGGCAATCACGCCTAACGATTCTCCGGATTTGACACGGTGTTTCTCGCCGGCCGTGACCGTGGTGGACGTGGGCGCGCT
The DNA here is from genome assembly GCA_035256645.1 of Thermodesulfobacteriota bacterium. GTDB lineage: Bacteria > Desulfobacterota > WTBG01 > JAGOGO01 > JAGOGO01. The sequence goes on from DATEXU010000007.1 coordinate 4,965, forward strand.
TTTTTTGAGTTTGTCTTTGTTTTTGGAAAAATTTTTCGCGAACATTTCTTCTTTCGATGCCGGTATCTTAATCCAATACCCTTTTTTATCCGGTGGGGTCCGGGTGGAACAGAGTTCCGGGTTATACCGTTTCAGTGCGGAGAGAGAAATTTCAGCCATAGCAGCAATCATTTTTAAATCAGCCGAGAAAGGGATGTGGACTTTTGTTAAGGGTGGAGTTGGAGCAGCAGAAGATTCGGGTTCAGCAAATCCATACTCTCCGGGCTGTTTCCCAATCGTGATCGCAGCTAAAAGTTTGGGGACAAAATCGCAGCTTTCTTGTTTAAGATAAGTTTTTTCACGGAGATGCCATAGATCCGTGCTGTTATATTTTTTGATGGCTGCAGCAACTTTTCCTTCTCCGGCATTATAAGCAGTTAAAGCCAAATACCAATCTCCAAACATCGTGTATAAGTCTTTTAAATATTTTACTGCTGCCTGAGTAGATTTTTCCGGGTCTCTTCTTTCGTCTACCCACTTATCTACCCGGAGACCATATCGTCGAGCGGTGCCTTTCATCAGTTGCCAGGGACCACAAGCACCGGCAGGGGAATACGCATGAGGATTAAAACCGCTTTCAATTAAAGAAAGGTATACTAAATCCTCAGGAATTTCATTTTCCCTGAAGATGGAGGTCATCAAGGGACGGTATGTTTCTGCCCGGCCTAAGGCTGCTTTCATAAAATTTTCTTTATTTTGAAAATACTGGATAAATGTTTCAACCGGAGAATTGTAAATAAGAGGGAAATCACCTTGTATCATTCCTTTATTATACAAATTTTTCAGAATACAGGCATATTGGTAGCCGTCCCAAGAATATTCATGGGCAAGAAAATTTTGGTATTTAAAACCTTGAGGACGAACTAATTGCCCAAAATAAGTAAAATTCCAGGTTGTAAAAATTAGGGTAGTGCTTTTATTATTTTTTTGGGGATAAAGAGACAGGGCAAAAAGATTAATCGGGTTATAGTAAAAAACGGATAACTCGGTCAGGAAGCCCCCATTGCCATTGACAAGGTTGCGGAGGATGCCTATATAATGATCGTTTTCCGCAGGGTTGTTTATTTTTTGGATATTACCGTGCTGAAAACCGATGGGATTTGTCAACTGGTCCATTGGGTGCAACGTCATTGCTGGCGGAGGTCCGGCATTTTCAAGGGTTGCCGCCACACTTGGGGGGTAGGGAAGATTATAAGGCGATGCTGACTTGTGAGGAGCGGCAGCACAACCCATTAAAAACCAAAAAAAACAAAAACTTATGCTAATTAGGATGTTTAAAATTCTATTTCTCAATTTTGTTCGCGGAAATTCCATAATCTGACCGAATTAATCTTGAAGTCCTAAATTTTTCACCGCGCAGTGTCTTTGGGTTATTAAGACAAAGGAGAGAAAATAAGTTCAAAAATTTATGTTTTTTTAAGAGGGGACAAAGGAGCTTTACAACATATCAGAACCGTTTTGAAACTGTCAACCTGTTTTAAAGAAAGCAATATTTTCGGTTTAATTCTAAAAAGATAAAAAAAGTAGAATCTTTCTTTTTTTTGCTTGACAAAGAGTATATTCGTTTATAAATTTAAGCCTAAACAGAAAAGGTTTAAGCTTGAATTATCGAATCGAAGACATATCAAAAGAAGGAATTTTGATCCAGGGAGAGCGGGATGTCGACTGGCTGAAAGGCCTTTTCCCGGATCAGACACGCTCGGAGTTTAAATTTATTGCTCCGATCTCCTATACGATTGACCTTTCTCGCTCAGATTCCTTGGTCATCGTAGCCGGGAGGATAAGCTTAAAAGTTGAGCTATCCTGTAGCCGGTGTTTAGAGCGTTTTATGCTTTCGCTTAACCCGGAATTTGATATTTCTTTATCTCCTGCTCAATTTAAAAACCTTCCGGCTGAGATGGAGCTTCAAAAGGAAGATTTGGATAAAGATTTCTATGACGGAGAGGTTATTGATCTTGACGCGATTATCCAGCGTCAGATAATTCTCGCTATGCCTTTTTACCCGCTTTGCCGGGAGGACTGTAAGGGCCTTTGCTCCCATTGTGGGATAAACAAAAACCAGGAAACCTGCCAGTGTTCGAATAAAGAATTTGTTGACCCCAGGCTTTCGGGTTTAAAAGATTTTTTTAAAAAATAATACCTAACGGAGGATTGTATGCCCCTACCACCGAAAAGACATTCTAACGCACGAAGAAAAAAACGGCGGTCCCATGACCGGCTGAGCGCTCCCTCCTTAATTGCATGTTCCCATTGTGGAGAAAAAAAACCACCTCATCATGCGTGTCCCCATTGTGGCTACTATAAAGATCGTGAAGTGTTAAAGGTAGAAGAATCTTAATTTCTTGAGCATCCAAACTATAAAGGGATGAGTGAGCAATGGATTATTTTTTAACCGAAGAACAGAAAGAAATTCAGGAGCTGACCCGAAGAATTGCCGAAGAGAAAATTCTACCGGTGCGGGCAGAACTGGATGAAAAAGAAAAGTTTCCTCGAGAAATTTTAAATATTTTGGGGGAAACGGGATTATCCGGCGTCTATATTCCCAAAGAATATGGCGGGTTTGGAGGGAGAGTATTTGATTTATGTCTGGTGATCGAACAACTGAGCCGGATCTGCTCAGCAGTAGCTGTGAGTTATGCCTGTAATGGTTTGGGTTCCTACCCGATTATTATGTATGGCAGTGAGGAACAAAAGCAAAAATACCTTCCTGATGTTGCTTCAGGGAAAAATTTAGCTGCCTTTGGGCTAACCGAGCCTAATGCGGGAAGCGATGCCGGAGGGATTCAAACGACTGCTAAAAAAGAAGGGGATCATTATATCCTCAATGGCACCAAACAATGGATTACCAATGGAGAAGAGGCAGATACGTATGTGGTCATCGCCTTGACTGATAAATCTAAAGGTCCGCGAGGTGCGAGTGCCTTTATCCTCGAAAAGGGGATGAAAGGGTTTACGTTTGGGAAGAAGGAGAAGAAACTGGGGATCAGAGCGTCAGCCACCTGCTCTCTCTTTTTTGAGGATTGTGTGGTGCCCAAAGAAAACCTTCTGGGAAAAGAAGGGATGGGATTTCTGATTACGATGAGAAACCTGGATAAATCCCGACCGGGCATTGGTTCTCAGGCCGTTGGGTTAGCTCAAGGAGCTATGGAAGAAGCAATAAGGTTTGCCCGTGAACGGGTGCAGTTTGGTAAACCAATCGTTTCTTTTCAGGCGGTACAGCATCTGTTAGCTGATATGGCGATCCAAATTGAGGCGGCTCGAGCTTTAGTTTATTCTGTGGCGCGCTACATTGATTCCGCTCCTAAAGAGATCTCCAAGGAGTCCTCACTGGCCAAGGTCTTTGCCAGTGATGTTGCGATGAAGGTAACGACCGATGCCGTCCAGGTGTTTGGAGGCTCAGGATACATGAGGGAATACCCGGTGGAAAAGATGATGCGGGATGCCAAGATCCTCCAGATTTATGAAGGCACTAATCAAATTCAGAGGAATGTCATCGGCCTCTATTTAAATAAAGAATACGCTCGAAAAGGAAAATAGGCAGGGAGGCTGAGATGAGTAAGATCGCTTTTATTTTTCCCGGGCAAGGTGCTCAAACTGTGGGGATGGGAAAAAACCTGTGTGATAATTTCAAAGAAGCGCGAGAAGTATTTGCTGAGGCAGACGAGGCGCTACATTTTAAGCTTTCTTCCCTTTGTTTTGACGGCCCGGAAACAGAACTAAACCTGACGGTCAATACTCAGCCTGCGGTACTGACAGTAAGCACGGCCTGCCTCCGGGTGATAGAAAAAAACTTAGAGATAACTCCGGATTATGTGGCCGGACATAGCTTGGGAGAATATTCGGCGTTAGTTGGAACAAAAGCTTTTAGTTTTTTTGATGGCGTTAAGGCGGTTCAGAAACGCGGCCAGTTTATGCAGGAGGCGGTTCCGGAAGGAGAAGGCGGCATGGCTGCTATTTTTGGTTTAAGCCGAGCACAGGTTGAAGAGGTATGTCAAGAAGCAGCCCAAGGGGAGGTTATGACCCCTGCTAACTTTAATTGTCCCGGCCAGATCGTGATCTCCGGAGCGGCCAAAGCTCTTGAGCGGGCTATTGTCTTAGCCAAAAAAAAAGGTTCTCCGAAAGCAGTGGTGCTATCGGTGAGCGCTCCTTTTCACTGTGCACTTATGGAACCAGCCGCGAAAAAGTTAAAAGATTATTTGAACGAT
>DATEXU010000008.1:0-11371 GCA_035256645.1 Thermodesulfobacteriota bacterium
CTTTGAACCGGTCATTGACTATGTGGTAACCAAAATCCCCCGGTGGGCGTTTGATAAATTTCCGGAAACCGATCAGACCCTCAACACCCAGATGAAGTCCGTGGGGGAGGTGATGGCGATTGGTCGCACCTTTAAAGAATCATTTCAAAAAGCCATCCGCTCCTTAGAAATCGGATGCCATGGCTTGGAAAAAACTGAAAAAGATCACACCAGCGATCCCCAGAAGTCCAGAAAAACAGGGGCAAAGGAATCTCTTAAAAAGATCCGGGAAAAGTTAAAGGTGCCGAACTGGGAGCGGATCTTTTACATTGCTCAGGCCTTGAGAATGGGAATGACAGTTGAAGAAGTCAACGATTTAACCAAGATTGATCCCTGGTTTTTATTCAATATAAAGGAGATCGTTGATTTAGAAATCGAGCTTAGTAAACATAACCTCTTATCGGCAACTCCTGAACAAATCCGCAAAGCAAAACAGTTTGGGTTTAGTGATATTAAATTGGCGGAAATCTTTCAGACCGATGAAATTTCCTTCCGCGCTTTCCGAAAGGCGCTCGGCATTGAGGCGGTGTTCAAGCTGGTCGATACCTGTTCCGCTGAGTTCGAAGCCTATACCCCGTACTATTATTCCACGTACGAAACTGAAGATGAAACCAAGCCGTCGGATAAACCCAAAGTCATGATTCTCGGAGGAGGCCCTAACCGCATCGGGCAAGGAATTGAGTTTGATTATTGCTGTGTCCATGCCGCGTTAGCCTTAAAAGAAGCGGGCTATGAAGTAATCATGGTAAATTGTAATCCCGAAACCGTATCTACTGATTATGATACTTCAGATCGCCTCTTTTTTGAGCCCTTAACGCGAGAAGATATTTTAAATATCGTTGATCGCGAAAAGCCCATGGGGGTGATTGTCCAGTTCGGCGGCCAGACGCCTCTTAATTTAGCGCTGCCCTTGAAGGAACAAGGGGTTCCCATATTAGGAACCGATCCGGAAAGTATCGACCTCGCCGAAAATCGTGAACGTTTTTCAGCTATAATCCAGAATTTGGAGATTAAGTTCTACCGCGATAAATCACGCAAAAGTGGGAGCGTCAAACCTTTTTATGATGAACAGGGGAATGAATATTATCTTGGAAAAATGTTGCAATCCAAAAGTGGTTTCGCTATATCCTTTCATGAAGCCAAGGAAATTGCTGAAGAAATAGGTTACCCCGTGCTGTTGAGACCTTCCTATGTTTTGGGGGGTCGGGCAATGCAAATTGTTTGGGATGAGCGGAGTTTTGAAAAATATATGAATGAGGCGGTTAAGATTTCTTTGAACCAGCCGGTCCTGATTGATAAGTTTTTAGAGGATGCCATTGAGGTAGATGTTGACGCTGTTTCTGATGGGAAGAAGGTATTGGTAGCCGGAATCATGGAGCATATTGAAGAAGCCGGCATCCACTCCGGAGATAGTACCTGTGTGCTCCCACCCTATACCATTAGCGAAGAGTTAATCCGCGACCTGAAAGAATGCACCTATGTCCTCGGAAAAGCGCTCAACGTTTGCGGGCTTATGAATGTTCAGTATGCAATTAAAAATGACAAAATTTATGTGCTGGAAGTAAACCCCCGTGCTTCCCGGACCATTCCGTTTGTGAGCAAAGCCACCGGAATCCCCTGGGCAAAGGTAGCTTCTTTAGTAATGGTAGGCTATTCCCTAAAGGATCTCGGTATTACTGAAGAATGTGACGTTCCTCATGTTTCGGTCAAGGAGGCGGTATTTCCTTTTAGCAAATTTCCCGGTGTTGATTCTGTGCTCGGCCCGGAGATGAAGTCTACCGGAGAGGTGATGGGGATTGATGATGACTTTGGTCTTGCCATGAGCAAAGCTCAGATGGGTGCCGGCCAGGAGCTTCCGTTGGGCAAAAGGTTTGGGGGAACGGTTTTTATCAGTGTTAAAAATAAAGACAAACGGGTCATTGTTTTTATTGCTAAAAAGCTTCACGAACTGGGTTTCAAAATTGTTGCTACTGAAGGGACAACCAAGGCTTTACGCAAACACGGTGTTCCGGTTTCAGAAGTTATCGGCAAAGTATACGAAAAGAGCCGAGGGGAAACCGTGGTGGATCGAATGCGCCGGTTAGAGGTTGATTTGATCATCAACACCCCGCAGGGAAAAGGGCCTTATAGCGATAACTACATTATCCGGCAACAAGCAATCATTAATAAAGTTCCCTGTTTTACGACCATATCCGCTGCTGCGGCTGCGGTGAATGCTATTGAATCAGTGATGCGGCAGCGAGGATTATTTGCTGAAGAAGAAACCTTACGCCAACGTATTGAAAAATCTCCTGCTCCGGCATTATTCATCAGTGCTGATTATAGCCATCACAATGAAAACCTCATCTCTTTAATGCGAATTATCAGCAAGATAAAACCCACCATTTTAGCCACTAAAGGGACTGCAACCTTTCTTACTGCACATGGGATTAAAGTCGAAAAGGTCATTCCCCGAATCTCGGAGGGAGAAAAATACACCATCATTGAGTATGTGGAAAAAGGCAAGGTTGCTTTTATTCTCAATGTGGTAGATAAGAAAGACGAGAATGCCATGAGCGATGGCTTCATTATCCGACGAGTTGCAGTTTCCCGATCAATCCCTTATCTTGCCAACGTTGAGGAATGCTTAGGCGAGTTCCAGCAGAAAAAACAACTGGCTCTTTTTAAAAAGAGGATAAAAAATCTTCAGGATTATCATCACAATATTAACGTTCCTAAACCAAAAAATAAATTTAATGTAAAGCCATGTATTCTATCTTAGTTGCTGATGATGAAAAAGGTATCAGGGAATTTCTCGAAATTACCCTGAAAAAAGAAGGATACGAGGTAACCTTAGCCTCTAATGGCGCTGAGGCGATCTCCCTTTGTGAAAAAAAGAAATTCGATATTATCCTTGCTGATATCAAAATGCCCCAAGGAGATGGCTATACAATTCTGAGGAAAGTAAAAAAGCTCCGTCCTGATACCATAGTTATTATGATTACTGCGTACGGATCTCTGGAATCAGCAATTGAGGCGATGAAAGAAGGCGCCTTTGATTACATCTCCAAACCCTTTGATGTGAATGATGTAAAAGCTCTTATCCAAAGCGCATTAGCCAAACGGGATTTTAAATTGGAAACCCTAAGGAAAAAATCCCTGGTGGGAGAAGAGCGGTTTGATAACATCATCAGCAACAGTCCGGAGATGCATAAAATTTTTGCCCTGATCACCAAGGCCTCCGGCGCGAAAAGCAATGTCCTTATTATTGGAGAAAGTGGTACGGGTAAGGAATTGGTTGCTCGGGCAATTCATCAGCACAGCAACCGGAAAGACAAACCCTTTGTAACCATAAATTGCGGTGGAATCCCGGAAAACCTGCTGGAAAGTGAGCTTTTTGGCCATAAAAAAGGTTCTTTTACCGGCGCTCTGGCTAATAAGATTGGTCTTTTTGAAGCAGCGTCGGGCGGCACTATTTTCCTTGATGAGATCAGTGATCTTCCGCTTCTCCTCCAAGTCAAACTTCTCCGGGTGGTTCAGGAAAAAGTCTTCACTCCTATTGGCGAAACCAAGGAGGTAAATGTAGATGCAAGAATAATCTCGGCGACCAACCAGGACTTGGAACAAAATGTCATTGCCCGAAAATTTCGGGAAGACCTTTATTACCGTTTAAATGTAATCCAAATCAGGATCCCTCCGCTTCGGGAGCGAAAAATGGATATTCCTCTTTTAGCCCAATACTTCCTGGACAAATATTCCCGGGAGATGGGAAAAGAAATTCAACAAATCTCCTCCTATGCGCTTGACACCTTACAAAACTACCACTTCCCGGGAAATGTAAGAGAACTGGAAAATATCATTGAGCGAAGTGTTGCCCTCGAAACCACTAATATCATCCTTCCCGAGAGTTTGGCGCTCGCAACCCACAAGATGGGTCAAAAAGAGTTGGGGGTGGTTGATATAAACCTGCCTCCTGAAGGAATGGATTTAGATGGATTAATGAATCAGCTGGAAAAAAATTTATTGCTTAAGGCCCTGGGGGAAACTCAGGGAAGAAAGAACAAAGCTGCTGAGCTTCTCCGAATCTCCTTTCGTTCCTTCCGTTACCGCCTTGAAAAACATGGTATTGATGCTCCGGGTGATGAGTAGGATAAGACCAGCCCTTCTAAGATTCCCGAGTCAATAACCCGCAAAACCGAAAATTCAAAAACCTCCATCACTCCCATAGTAATAAGGATCCCCGGGATAATTAAATCCTCGCGTCCTTTTTGCAGTCCTGGTAGTGATAAGCGTTCCGCAGCAGTCTTAACTATTAACTCCTGGAAAATCTCTCTGATCCGTTTTATCTCTACGAGGTGATTAGTAACTTTTCCCCGGTCATACTGAGCTAACTGCAAATCAAGCGCCGCCAAGGTGGTTGGGGTTCCGGCTATTCCGATCAGAATTGTCCGGTGATCACAACTAAAAGGATAAAGTGAAGCGGCCTGAAACTGTTTTCTCACCTTTTGAATTTTTGTAGTGATGATTTTTGCTATTGTTGCCAGCTCTTCTTCCTGAGGAGGGTCATGATGAAGATATTTCTCCGTGAGATGTACTACTCCCAGGTCAATGCTTTCCACCCTTAAAACCTCAGTCTTCTGCGTGAGAATAAACTCGGTGCTTCCGCCCCCAATGTCAAAAATAAACGCCTGGTCATACTTACAGTCAACCGGCAACACCGCTCCCCGGCAAGCCAGTTTAGCCTCAGTCTCCCCTGAGATGAGCGTGATTTCTATCCCCGTTTGTTCTCGTACGTTATCAATAAAATCCTTTCCATTGTGAGCGTCTCGAACCACGCTTGTCGCCACCGCAATAATTTTATTAGTTTTACGTTCAACAATCGGTTTTTTTAAATCCCTAAGCGCCCCAAGAGTCCGATCCATCGCCTCAGGTGACAATACCCCTCGGGAAGAAAACCCTTCCCCGAGCCGAGTGATTATTTCTTTGCGAAAGACCGGTGTAAAATTTTTGCCTCCCGCATAGTCAGCTATTAAAAGCCGCACGGTGTTTGTTCCCACATCTATTGCCGCGACCCGCATCAGTCCTCCGTTTTGATACAAGTGTGAAGTAACAGTGGCTATCCCGATGTTATTCTCGCGAAGGGGGGAATCCACAATCTCCTAAATTATAGTGTAGTGAATCTAACACTTCGTTACATAAATTCCGAGGCCGTCATTCCCTCTGCGAATACCCTGAAGGGCACTGGAGCGGAAATCCAGCTTAAAATACTGGATTCCGGGTCAAGCCCGGAATGACAAATAAAGCAAAGATATTTCTGAATCACTACACTTGGCCAAGACGGAATGACCTAAAAACAAAAACCCTTTCCTCCCCAAAAATAGGTGGAGATGCTTTCTTGACAACTATACGGTATCCATGATAATTTTTCAACAAAAGTCTATAGATGAAGTTTTTTATTCCCATGAGAAGATCAATAAGCAAAAACATCGCTCTTGTCTCCTGTGACCTCAACGGCACCCTGGTCCATCAGCATACAATGATGGACATGATCAGGGTTTATTTTTCTGATCAGCCAGAACGATTTGAAAAGGCAAAAGAAGCTTTTAACAAGCAAACCTCCGGCCTTTTAAGCATGAAGAAAGCTTTTGCAATTGCCGGACCTCTTACCGGGGGTTTAACCCTTCGGAATGCCATCCGATATGCAGTAAACGAAATGAAGTTTCTGGAAGGCTTTGATTTTTTTATCTCTACTCTCCATGAAAAGGGGATCTATTTTGTTATAAACTCTACGGGATACAGCATAACTACTGAGGTTATCAAAGCTCTTTATGGGCCGGAAAAAATTTATGCGGTGATCTGCAATCAGCTCATTTTTGGATGGGGAGGAGATAATCATAAAGTGATTGAGGAGACTGAATTGTCTCAGCTGGTGAAAAACTATTTTCGCGGCGGAGAAAAAGAAAAGCGCTACGATGAAATTCTTTCCACGGGAGCGGTAAAGCTCGAAATCCAGGATGAAGGAGAGAAGGCTAACCTGCTCTTTGCAATTGCGGAAACACTAAAAATACCGAGGCAAGCGATCGCCCATATCGGAGATACCATGGGAGATAGTGCCGGGATATGTGAGGTTGCCCGAAATGGGGGTCTGGGCATTGCCTTTAACTATAACCAGGCCTTAAAAAACTACCTGGAGAAAATTCTCAAAAATGAAAAATTTCCGGGAACGATTATCCTGGCTGAGCCTAAAAAAGAGGCGTCCAGCCTAAAATTTCTTTTGGATATTATACTATCCTATTCATCATAAAGAGCCTCACGCATGCAAGAAGAAACTTTGGATATTCTGAGAAAAAATTTGCACGACCTGCCGGCAAAGGGAGAAATAATTTTCCAGGAAGGAGAACACAACTTTTTTTCCCAAGCTCTGAAAAAGTTTGCCCATGCGGTTTCCGAAGCTGCAGGGGGAAAAATTTCTGTTAGTATGAAAAAGAGTTGTTCTTCTCTGCCAGGATTGCCTGCCCTAACCATATCTGGTGAGCATTCTCGTAACATCCATTATTTGGCTCTTCCCGAAGGTTATGAGCTTCATCCCTTTATCCAGGCCATTAAATTTCTGGCCCCAGGCTATACGCCCCTTTCCGACAAGGTAAAAAAAGCGATCGCCAGGATCACAACTCCCGTTGAAGTGCGCGTTTTTATCTCTCCTTATTGCACCAACTGCCCCCAGGTTGTCGATACAGTAATCAAATTAGCTTCCGTCAATCCTCTGGTTTCCGCCTTTATTATCGATGTTCATAACTTCAAGGAATTGGCTGATGAATATCACCTCAAATCAGTTCCTGCTACTGTTATAAATAATGAACTTGTCCTTTTCGGGTCAATAACTGAGGAAAAATTAGCAGAGCTTCTGGCACAAAAGGATACGCCCCTTTATGGCCGTGAGCTGATGCGCTCTTTGATTGAAAGCGGGCTCACGTTAAAAGCAGCCGACCTGATCTGCCATGAAAAAGGGAGGGAAGTAATTTTAGAACTCTTTCGAGAAGGAGATTTTTTCACCCGGCTGGGTATATTAGTCACGTTTGAAGAGGCATTAGAAAAAGACCCAGAGGCAATCCGAGGAATGGTTCCCCAGCTTATTGAGCTGCTCTCCCATCAAGACCACCGCATTCGAGGTGATATCGCTGACCTTTTGGGAAAGATTGGGGATCCGAACGCCATCCCTCATCTGCAAAAGTTGACCAGCGATCCCCACCCCGAGGTGGCTGAAGCCGCAGCTGAGGCCCTGGAAATGATTCTTAACCATCTCGACGAACCTCCAAAAATTTAGCTATGAACCTCTTGCTTTTTGAAATCAATCCGTTTATTCCCCCGTCAGTTCCGATATCCCTGGCTTATATCGGAGCCTATGCTCAAGCCCATGGTTTCGGAGTAAAAATCATTACTATTGGTGAAGGAACACCCTTTTGCTTTCGCCGTTTACAAACACTCATCGAGGAATATAAACCCCGTCTGGTTGGTTTCTCAACCTACCAAAGGAATATCTTCTATGTATTAGGATTGGCAAAAGCAATAAAAACGATCACTCCTGAGATAAAGACGGTAATCGGCGGCCCCCAGGCAACGTTCCTTCCTTCTCTCAGCCTTGAACAAGGCCCGATTGACTTTATCTGCCGGGAAGAAGGAGAGCTCGCTTTTTTTACTATTGCCAAAACCCTGCAGGAGAACAGCGCGACCCCCCTCATTCCGGGTTGTTCCTGTAAATTAGAAGACGGACGGTTCTCTGATGGCCCTCCTCTTATTGGTTACACAAACCTCGATCATCTCCCCTCCCCTTATTTGACTGATAGTCTTATTGACTTTGAAAAAATAGATGAAGCTATCCTCCTTACCTCCCGGGGATGTCCCTACCAGTGTATTTTTTGTTACACTCCCAATGCCTTCAAACAGAAAGTGCTTTTCCATTCTATCGAAAGAGTAATGGAAGAGATTGAGCGAATCGTAACAAAGGGGATCAAAAAAATTTGGTTTGCTGACCCGAGTTTTTCTTTCCGTTTAGAGCGGGTTGATCAGCTGATGGAAAAAATTCTGGAAAAAAATTTTAAACTCGAGATCTGGCTCGAGACCCGGGCCGACCTGATTAATACGGAAGTGCTCAAAAAAATGAACCGTGCAGGAGTAAAGCAGGTTGCTTATGGACTTGAGTCAGCATCAGAGAAGGTGCTTTCGACTCTTAAAAAGAAAATTTCCCTTGACCAGATTCGAAGAGCTATCGAACTCACGCACCAACAAGGAATCGACGTGGAGCTTTTTACCCAATTCGGTCTTCCCCATGAGACCTTTGAGGATGCTATGATGACCTTTAGGTTTCTAAAAGACAACCAAGTCCCGATCCGGGGAAATTCCAATTCCCAGCAGACTCAAATCTATTTTGGCACTGAGCTTCAGCATCATCATAAAAAATACGGGATTTTCCCTCTCGAAAATCAAACGCCTCCTTACCTTTCCATCGGCGACCAGTATGAAACATCCTGTCTATCATCGGGTGAGATCAAAAAAATTAAAACCATCTGGGAAAAAGAATCCTTAGATGGTGGAAAAAGAAAGGTATCGTGACCATGGTGATCTCGATTAAAAACGCGATAATCCTTCTCAATGGGAAAAACCGCTCCCCTGGCCACAAGGACTCTCTCGTCTCGATTTTTCCTTTGCTTGACCTTTACTCCGATATTTATGTGGTCTCTGAAAATTTTTTGGACGACTCTTCCCGCTTTGTGGATATAGTGAGGCACGTTGCTGAGCTCCTTGCAGAGCATCAGTTCTATCGGATCAACCTCCGCCCCCTTCATTCTTTCACGTCTACCGCCTCACTCATAGAAATTTACACCACCCTCCATTATACGCTGTTGCCTTTTATGGAGGAGGCGTATCGCCACCAAAGCATTTCCCGTTTAATGATTTTTCCCGTGATACAATTAAAAGAAGCGGGCGATGAAAAAAATGTTTTGTCGTTTTTAAAATTTTTGAGAGAGCGGAACTTGGTTCCCAGCCTGTATCTTCAAAACTTTTCTTCCTTCTCCATCCAGAATCTTATCAACACCCAAAAAGAACGGGTTTATATAGAACATGGTGAAGGACCATCAGAGGAAAAGAGTGTGCGAACAATTTGTTGTCACCTTCAGTGCGATGACCTTCTTGCCTGGGTTAATACTCCCGTGAGAAGCAGGTTGCCGGAGGACCGGACGCTTATTTTTTCAGAAAAAGATCGAAATTTTTTTGCGGGCTTAAAAAACTTTCTTGCCGGAAATTCTTTAGACGCGCATTCTGGGACATTAATTTCGGAAATTGAAGAGACGTTTTTAAAGAATTACGCTGACCCCCTTTTCCACAACCTTGCGGTTCTCCCCCAATTAAAAGAAACCTTCCGGATAAACAACCGGAAACGAGAGGCCGCAAATATTTTCTTCAGCCTCGGGTTAGAATTGGTAAAAAGAGAAGACTATGCAAAGGGACTTGAGCAGTTTGAGGAAGTTCTCGCCACGCCCAGTGGCATCGATGATCAACGTGCCGTCTTACTTTCTAAGGCCCTCTGCCATCTCCGGCTTCATGATTTTAAATCAGCCCAGGCGGCTCTGGATGCGGTTGAGAAAGAAGACCCGACGAATGCCATGGTGCACTATTATCAGGGGCATTTAGAGTTTGGACTTAAAGATTATATCGAGGCAATTGACCGGTTTAAGAAAGCGATCGAAATTGATGCCCTCCAAATTCCCGCGGGAGATGCTTATTATTATATGGCGCTCTCCCACATCAATATTTTAGAATATGATGATGCCTTGACGTGCTTAGCTGAGGCGGAAAAACTTTTTTCTCAGGATAAGCTCAGCCCCATTTTTTATTATTATGGAATCTGCTTTTTGGGAAAGAATGACCTGGATACCGCGTATCAATTTTTTCAGAAAGCGTTGTGCTCTCATCCCGATCAGGATGACTTAAGCAGTATCTACCTCCACCTCGGAATCTGCCATAAAGAAAAAGGGGACTACCTTAGCGCGCTTGATAATCTTAAAAAAGCACGAGAAGCTGAAGAGGACCGAGTGGACGTTCATAACCTTATGGGATTCTGCTGTTTCAAACTTAAAGACCATGATCAGGCAATCGCATGTTTTTTAAGGGCAGTGGAGATAGACTCTCATTCCGCGATTGACTGGGCTAATCTGGGGGTAAACGTGCGGGCAAAAGGCGAAGATGAAAAAGCCATCATCTTGTTCAAAAAAGCATTGGGCTTAGATCCTACTATTGGTTTTGCCCAAAAACACCTGCGGGAGTTGTTGGAGAAAAAAAACCGATGAATCCCCAAAAAGCAAAGATGCTTTATTCCCTGATCCTGCCTCAGGGATTAGTCTTGGGGGCAATTATTTTTTATCTCTATTTTTTCACCACTCCAAAACCCGTGCTCCTGGTCGCCCCTATTTATTCTTCGGTGGTATTAGTGGCGGGGATGTTGCTGGGTTGGCGTTTTAATAGGAGCCGGCTCGTGTTTTCTCTTCTGGTCTTGGCCCTATCAGAAAGAGGGCTCTTTTACCTTTTTCATATCCAGGGCATTGATGATGTTGTGAAACACACTGCCTTTGGTAGTATGGCACTGCTCTTGCCCGTCAACTTTGTTCTTCTCTCCATGATGCGCGAGCGGGGCATATTCACGTTCACAGGCCTTTGGCGAGCGAGCGCAATCCTCCTCCAAGTTCCTTTAGTTGTTTTAATCGCCCACTACCATCCCGAAAAGGTAATCGTTTTTTTCAATTGTAATCTGCTGAGTCCACGCGCTCTGCAATGTACACCAATTCCCCAGGGCGCTTTGATCGTAATCGGATTAGGATTGACCTTTTTTCTGGTTCGTTTTATGTATAACCGAAAGCCCATGGAAAGCGGCTTCTTTTGGGCGCTCCTTACCGCGGTTATTGCTTTAAGTCAAACCAAAGAGCACTGCGTTACTGCTTACTTTGCTACTTCCGGCCTTATCCTCGTTATTTCCCTTATCGAGACTGCTCACGCCATGGCCTACCAGGATGAATTGACAAGGCTTCCGGGAAGACGGGCATTAAAGGAATATCTGCTAAAACTGGGCAAGGAATATACCATTGCCATGCTCGATATCGATCATTTCAAAAAATTTAACGACACGCACGGTCACGATGTGGGAGACCAGGTGTTACGGATGGTAGCGTCAAAACTCGCCGCGGTCTCCGGCGGAGGAAAAGCTTTTCGGTATGGCGGGGAAGAATTTACTCTGGTATTCTCGGAAAAATCTCTTGGAGAAGCAACTCCTCTTCTGGAAGAACTCCGGGAAACGATTGCA
>DATEXU010000009.1:0-16658 GCA_035256645.1 Thermodesulfobacteriota bacterium
TCATTTTCTATTACGTACGGTTTATGAGTAGTGTTTAAAGCCCCAAATCCTAATAATCCTGATAAACAATTAATAAAAATATCTTTAAGATCTCCAAAACGATGCGGGAGGGAGACTTGAAATAATTCATCAAGGGAACTAACCAGAATTACAATAATCATTCCCCACCCGTATAAATTTTCCTCGTGCAAATCGATAGCCAAGGCCCGGTAGATGAAATAACTTAAAACCCCGTACTCAAAAAGATGGAAACGTTCGACCGGATTTTTAGTAAAAATTACGAAAAGGATGATGTAGCCCATTACAATGAAACTTAAAATTAAGCTTGTTTTCAAGGTTCGCAGATTTTTTATTTTGATTAAGGCAAGATAAAAATAAATAAACATAAAAATACCCAAAAGAGATATTCCGAGGTTCAGGTTAAGCTTTGTTTTGCCCATAAGGAATTTTAAGGCAGGGTAGGCATAGGGAGTAAAATAGAAAATCAAGCTGACATAAAGGGCCAAAAGGATCCAGAAAATAAACCGTTTCTTTTTTTCTGGTGCGCTATTTTTAGAAAGCACGACTTTCTCCTAAACGGGAGTAATTAATTTTTGACATTCTTTATCAAGTTTTTTAAAATTGCAATATATACCATAGAACACTTTCTGATTTGAAAAAAGAAAGCCTTGCTCTTCACATAAGGAGAGTATTTAAAGAAGGAGAGCCTGAAATAGGAAGACTGTACGGAAACTTAAACGGTTTAAAACCGAGCCAAACAAAAGAGTTCGAACGCTTATATCAGCGAAGGATTCCGGCTGACCAGATTATAACTCCAGAAATAGCCAGGCAACTGACAGAACTTTCCTTAGGAGCCAAGCGCCAGGTCGGAATTTTGGTTAACCGCAAAGGGAACATCACTCATGTTATTATCGGAGACCACCAGGGCCTTTTTATACCCGATTTGTCCGGCTATCGCTCTTCGGTTACTCGACTGCGGGGACTTCGTTTAGTCCACACCCATCTGAATAAAGAGCCAATCTCTCAAGATGACCTCACTGATTTAACTTTTCTTCACCTCGATTTAGTGACCGCAATTTCTGTGGACAAAAATGGCCTTCCCGGAAAAACATATCTGGCTTATCTTCTTCCCCAAAATCCTCAAAACGAAAAATGGGCTTTTTTGGAATTTTTCCACCCTTCGCACGTTAACCTCGACTTTTTAGAACTCATTACTTCTTTGGAAGAAGAGTTTGAGCGAAAGCAAAAGCCCCTTAAGAAAGCAGAAGGGAGGGAAAAGGCCCTGCTGATAAGTGTTTCTAACAAAGCCAAACATGAAACCCACGATTCTTTAAATGAATTGCGAGAACTGGCAGAATCCTGCAATATTAGCGTCTTAGATTATATTATCCAGTACCGCCCGCAGGTTGATCCTCGTCATCTTTTGGGGCAGGGAAAGTTACGTGAAGTTGCAATCAGAAGCATCCAAAGGGGGGCTACGCTTCTTGTTTTTGACTGTGAACTTAATCCAGCTCAGGTGAAGTCTATTACTGACCAAACCGAGATGAAGGTTGTTGACCGCACCCAGCTTATTCTCGACATTTTTGCTCAACGCGCCCAAAGTAAGGAAGGGAAAATTCAGGTAGAACTTGCCCAGCTGAAATATCTTCTTCCCCGGTTAGTTAAAAAGAATACGGCCATGTCCCGGTTAATGGGAGGGATTGGAGGACGAGGACCCGGTGAACAAAAGCTGGAAATAGATCGGAGGCGCGTTCGAGACCGAATCAACCGGTTAGAAAAGGAAATCAAAAAGCTTCAGGCAAGAAGAATAACAACCCGCAAAAAAAGGGAAAAAGGTGATCTGCCGATTATTTCGATTGTCGGCTACACCAACGCGGGAAAATCAACCCTTTTAAACTCCCTTACTCATAGCCAGGTGCATGTTGAAGACCGCCTCTTTGCCACGCTCGACCCAACCAGCCGACGTCTCCGCTTCCCCCGGGACACTGAGGTCATTATCACGGATACCGTGGGTTTCATTCGTGACTTGCCGCAGGATTTGGTGAATGCTTTCCGTGCCACCTTAGAAGAACTGAGCCAGGCTGACCTTTTAGTTCATATCATTGATGTAAGCAATCCTAACTTTAAAAGGCAGATGGACGCTTGTGAAAAAATTTTAACTGACTTAGAATTGGAGCGGATTCCCATGATCCGTGTGTTTAATAAAGACGATCGATTTCCGGACAAGGTGATGCTCAAAAACCTATGCCGTCTTTATGATGCCATGAGCATCTCGGCGGTTGACACGGAGACCTTGATTCCCCTTACGGGAAAAATTGAGGAGCTCATTTTAAACCAGAAGTCAGAAGAAAAGATTTTTTGCTTTCCCGGGAAAAACAACCAACTATTTTAAAAGTTATGACAAATTAGAAATAAATATTTTTTTTAAAAATAAAAACTAAAACAAAAAATTCTCTTGACTAAGTTATTTTTTTAGCTTATTAATATGCCGTAGCTTGGATCCTCATTTAGGACCGAGACCGTGAAGAAGTTAATTTATTTGCCCGGGGACTTTTAGCCTCGAGGGAAAAAAGAATAAAATGTGCAAATAAAACCTTCCGGTCCATTTTGGTTCGGAAGGTTTTTTTATTTTGAGCGGGAGGGTTTGATGAAAAAAGTTACCATACTCGACTTAAAAAAGATGAAAAAAGAGGGTGATAAAATCACGATGCTTACCGCCTATGACTGTCCCACGTCCCGAATACTGGATGCCAGTGGAATTGAAATTCTTTTGGTGGGAGATTCGGTGGGAACGGCTATGGCAGGGTATCAGAATACTCTTCCGGTAACAATGGAGGAAATTATCTATCACTGCCAAACAGTGGCTCGCGGCCGAACCAGAGCACTTTTAGTCGCGGATATGCCTTTTATGTCCTACCAGGTAAGCATAGAAGACGCAAAGAAAAATGCCGGGCGGATACTTAAAGAAGGGGCCGCTGAGGCGGTAAAGATCGAAGGTGGGATAAATATGGAGGAAGTTATCAAGGCGATTTGCGATATTGATATTCCGGTTATGGCTCACATTGGTTTAACCCCCCAATCAATTCACCGGATGGGGGGGTATAAAGTGCAAGGAAAGCCAGAGAGGGAACGTGAAAAACTTCTCCAGGACGCTTTGGCAGTCGAAAGGGCAGGAGCTTTTGCAGTGGTTTTGGAGGTGATACCGTCTTCTCTGGCGAAAGAAATAAGTTCTCAACTCAGTATCCCAACAATCGGCATTGGGGCCGGCCCTGATTGTGACGGTCAGGTACTTGTGATTAATGACCTCTTAGGTCTTTCGGGAGAGTTTCGACCCAAGTTTGTAAAACGGTTTGCCACCCTTGAATCTTTAATTTCTGAAGCAGTAAAAAGTTACATAAAAGAAGTTAAAGAAAGCAAATTTCCTGGCGCTGAACATAGCTTTTAATTGCGTTATGAATACCATTCAATCAGTAAGCGACATGCAGCAGTGGGCCTGTGCGACCCGGAAGGCGGAGAAGAAGATCGCTTTTGTCCCCACGATGGGCTTTCTCCATGAAGGCCATGTGGCTCTGATGCGGGAAGGAAAAAGGAGGGGAGATTATTTAGTCGTGAGCATCTTTGTAAACCCCACGCAATTCGGCGTGGGCGAGGATTATGAAGATTATCCTCGTGATTTAGAAGGAGATACTGAAAAAGTTTCATCAGCAGGTGGAGACATTATCTTTGCCCCTTCGGCAAAGGAGATGTATCCTTCGGGCTATCAAACTTTTGTCGCGGTGGAGAAGGTGACGCAAAACCTTTGCGGAGCTTCTCGGCCCACTCATTTTCAAGGAGTTACTACCGTCGTTGCTAAACTATTTAATATTGTAAAACCCCATGTGGCGATTTTTGGAGAAAAAGATTATCAACAACTGGCAACAATCCGGCAGATGACCGGAGACCTTAACTTTGATATCGAAATCATTGGAATGCCGACCATAAGGGAAGAAGATGGATTGGCCATGAGTTCCCGCAATAAGTATTTGAGTTCGGAAGAAAGAAAGCAAGCTTTGTGTTTATTTAACGCTCTTAATCAGGTGGAAAAATTGTTCCAGGGAGGGGAGAAAAACTCCAAAAAACTTATTGACCGAGCCGTGGAAATAATCCGCGTTCAATCTGTTGCCGCCATAGATTATGTCAAAGTGTGCCACCCGGAAACCATAGAAGATTTAGAGTGGATTGATGGTAAGGCTTTAATGGCTCTCGCTGTTAAGATAGGAAAAACAAGGCTTATTGATAATCGGGTTTTAAAAAATTAAGCAAAGGAGGTTTTTCCCGTGCAAAGAACTATGCTCCAATCCAAAATCCATCGGGCGACGGTAACTGACGCTAACCTTAATTACGAGGGGAGCATTACGGTTGATGAAATGTTGATGGAAAAAGCAAATTTGATCCCCTTTGAGCAGGTCCACATATATAATATTAACAATGGGGAACGGTTTCAAACCTATGTTATCCCCGGACCTCGCAATTCAGGGACCATATGTCTTAATGGTGCGGCTGCACGAAAAGTTGCCAAGGGAGACTTGATTATTATCGCAAATTATGTCACTATGGATGCAGAGGAGGCAAAGCATCACAGTCCAAAGTTGGTTTATGTGGATGCCCAAAACCGACTGGCCCCAAAAATAGCAGCGGTTTCTAATAATTAAAATGCTTTATTCTTAACCAATCGCAACGGTTGCTTGCATTAGTGCGCATTGGTTTTATTCTTTCTTTCCATTGAAGCGCCCTTTCCGCTTAAACAAAGTGTGAACGTAGAGAAGACTTTAACGTCTTTCCTTTAAGGAAGCACAACCTTACATTTTAAACGTGGTAATGCTATGGCACAAAAAACTATTAAAGCAGCTGTGTTAGGAGCAGCGGGTCGTATGGGAGTGCGCATTATTGACCGCATTGCCCAAGCCAAGGGGATAGTATTGGCCGGCGCGGTTGAAAGGCCAGGCCATCCTTTCCTCGGTCAAGAGGTTGAGGCCTTTACGGGGATAAAAGGTTTAAAAATCATTTTGCAGGATGACGTGAGAAAAATTTTGCCCGGAATAGACGTGGTGATTGATTTTACCGAAATAAAAAGTTCCTTATCCAATGCGGAAGCAGTTGCTTCCGCAAAAAAAGCCTTGGTTATCGGCACAACGGGATTTTCAACCCCAGAAACCGAAGCGCTCAAGCAAAAACTGCGCGGGACCCGCTGTGTATTATCCCCTAATATGAGCATTGGGGTTAATGTAATGTTCAAAATCGTAAGTTCAATTGCCCGGATCTTAAAAGATGATTATGATATTGAAATCGTGGAGGCACACCACCGGATGAAAAAGGATGCTCCGAGCGGAACAGCTCTCCGCCTTGGCAACATTATCGCTGAAGCTTTGGAGCGCGATTGGGATAAGGTGGGGATATTTGGGAGGAAAGGGGTTTTGGGGGAAAGGAAAACCCAGGAAATCGGTGTTCATGCCGTGCGCGCCGGGGATATTGTGGGTGATCATACTGTTCTTTTTGCCGGACTTGGCGAGCGGCTTGAAATAATTCATCGAGCACACAGCCGGGATACTTTTGCCAGTGGCGCAGTAAAGGCGGCGCTTTGGGTGGTTGATCAGGCTCCGGGAATTTATGGTATGGAAGATGTACTCGGTTTTCACACGTGATACTTGGAAAATATAATTGACAGAACGTTTCATGAAAAGGAAAAAAGCTTTAGAACTGGTCAGAAATATCCTGGTTATTCGTAATGGCGCCTTAGGTGATTTTATTGTAACGTTACCGGTGATAAATAGCCTTAAAAAAGTCTTCCCTTCTGCCCAGATAACACTCATGGGAAACCCTTGCTTTTTAAAATTAGCTCAACACCAGGTTAATACTATAGTACCCAACGATCCGTCTGGATTTTATACCCTTTTTCGCTCCGAGGGTGAATTTCCGGAAAATATTAAAAGATTGTTCAGCGGCGTTGATTTAGCTGTCTCGTATACTCCAGACCCAGAGGGCATTGTTATCAAGAATTTGGAAAAAATTGGCATTCCTTGGATCGTCGATGGGGGATTTTCTCCCCTGGAAAAATTTTCTGCTCCGATAACCGATTTTTTGCTTTCCCCTTTTGAAAGAGAAGGAATACCAATTTTTTTTGAACCTCCCAAAATTGTACCCTCTTTTTGTGACAAAAAAATTGCAGAGGAGTTTTTTCAATCGTCATGTAATTGCGGTGAGGGGAATTATCCGGTGGTGGCGATTCATCCTGGGAGTGGGAGTCCTAAAAAATGCTGGCCAAAGGAAAAGTTTGTGGCGTTAATGAGGTGGGCAAAAAGGTATCTTGGAGCAACGATCCTCCTTATCTCTGGCCCGGCTGACAAAGATATTTTAGAAGCAATTTGGCCATTAATCAAGGAATGTAGTCCTCTTGTGGCAGAGAACTTACCCCTGACTCATTTAGCAGCCATTCTCGAACAATGCACGGTTTATGTGGGAAATGATTCGGGCATTACCCATTTAGCGGCTTCGGTTGGCACTCCCACGTTAGCCCTCTTCGGACCCACGGACTTCCGGATTTGGGGACCGCGGAATGAAAAAGTTAAGTGTCTTTCTTGCATTTATCCTTGCGCTCCCTGCGCTTCCAAGCAAATGGCTGAGTGCCAGGATCAGGTTTGTTTACAGTCCCTGCCGGTGGTAACAGTTAAAAAGGCCCTTTTGAGCCTTTTGTCTCAGGTTTCTTCTCTGTGCTTGACTTCTAAATATACCATGTACTTAAAGGAGAAAGGAAAATATGTATAAAGATAGTGAAAAAAAATTCGATATTAGGGTAATAGAGAAAAAAATTCAGGAAGGAATTGTTACTCATCAAGAGTATGAAGAGCATCTGCAAAGGCTTCGCGATGTATCCTCAAATATTGATGAAGAATATCTTTTGAGTTTTCAGAGGGATGAGAAACGATAAGGAGAAGTTTCCTTTTTACTTGAAGGAAATGGAGTTTTGGTATAATAACAGAAAACACTTATTGTTTATTATGCTCGCTCAGTATCTCTGTACTTTGGTGGCAAAACTTTTATAATTACCAAAAAATTATTATGCCGGATTTTAAACTAAAAACAAAACATTGGGAAACGTATCAAAAAGTCGAAGAAATTTTTGAGCGGAGCCGCATTCTTAAACGTCAGTTGGAACTGGAACTTGGCCGTTGGAATTTTGTAGTCTTTGGACCGCAAGGGAATGAACACACCATTATCAGAGAGGGGTCTGCAGTCCATATGAGGGTTAACGATGCTTTGATCTATATTGCTACGCTCGGCAATCCCGAGGAGGTTGGCATGCGAGGGATGCCGATTAGAGAATTTGCTCAAGGAGATGTGCCTATGGAGTTGAGGGACTTAGAGATTTATCAGATTGACCCTCTTCGACCGTTAACGATTTTTGATAAACGAAAGGGACCCCACCCTTCGGAAGCTACCGAAAGAATCATGGAGGAATTTCAGGACAAAAATATTGCGGTCATTGAAACTCCGGATGAAAGTTACTGGAGCCTATCAGTACTCAAATATTTAAAAGAATGTGACCAGTTTTTTCCTGATGCCCTCACCGAAGCTCTCAAAAAGGGGCGTTTACCGATAAAAGGACATTTTTTTTCCGAGACGATGAAGTATCACTGATCATGAAACTAAAATAGGCATTCAATAGCCAAAGGGCTTCAAAATTTATACACTCACCCCTCCTCGTAACCAGTTGCCTTAAAGCCTGAAAGAACAATGTTCAGGTTATGCTGACCGCGCATCAAACCCTCAAAACAAAAGTCATATCGAATAGTTTAATAATCACGGGATAGGGAATAACCGCTTTAATAGATTTGACTTTATAGTAAATAGCTGATACGATATTAATATTTCCTTGGGGTAAACCCCGTTAGAAGGATTGCACACGGGGCATTTACCGCGTGCTTTTTCACCCCGTTAGATATTTGATGTCTAACGAGGCAAGCTGGGCTTTTCTAACGGGGTAAAAATTGCAGTTGGCCTTGGTCAAAAGCAAAAGCGAGATAACTAAGACCTAAATTGAGCGATTTTCATTACAAAACAAGTAGGACAGGCGTCTCGCCTGTCCTAAGGGGTGAAATGACCGGACAGCCGGGACGGCTGTCCTACCGTGGTTTGGGCACCTTAGCAAACAAGAATCGCTCAATTTAGGTAAGAGATTCAGTATAAAATCCATTTCTTTCCATGGTGTGAATTGTCAATGAGTTACAAGGCTAAACCGAGTTTAGGAAAAGGAGCGGAAAAAATATGAAAAGGAATAGACGACTGCCAATTTTTTTGATTATAATTTTTTTCTTTTTTTTGGGGGGTGGTTTTGGATGGGGAGGCGAGTCGGAAAATTTAAAACCAGCTCCTGACCTTAAGTTAACGGACATCAACGGAAATACTTTTAAGTTATCGGATTACCGAGGAAAAGTCGTTATCATTAACTTTTGGGCACTATGGTGTCCTCCTTGTCAGATAGAAATTCCTCATTTAGTGTCTCTTTATGATAAATATAAAGATAACGGTCTGGTTGTCTTAGGGATCGCCATTAGCTCAGGAAATGATAAAAAAATAAAAGAGAAAGCAAAGGAATGGAACATTAACTACCCAGTGATTAATGGAGATGAGTTTCCGTCTGTCGGAAGAAATTTTAGGGAAGTGCGGGCAATCCCAAACTCTTACATTATCAATCAGGAAGGAAAATTTTTTAAGAATTACGTTGGCTTTTCTACAACGACCCCGATCGAGTTGGAAAAAGACATTAAAACCCTTCTTAAACAGTAATCATTTTTTGGATGTTAGGATAAAAAAACTATGGACTGTGAGGAGTATGATCTCATTATTATTGGGGGGGGGGCCGCAGGGTTAACGGCTGGGATTTACGGGAAGCGGTCTAAACTGAAGACCTTGTTAGTAGAAAAGCTTCCTCTTATGGGTGGACAAATTGTATATTCTGAAAAAGTAGAAAATTATCCTGGTTTTCCTGAGGGGATTTCGGGCGTTGATCTCACTGCTTTGATGGAGACGCAGGCACGCGGATTCGGGCTTGAGATAAAGACCGGCGAGGTGATCGAAGTAAAGGATGACGGAGATTTTAAACGAGTCTTGTGCGATGGAGAGGAATATCTTTGCCGAGCAATTATCATCGCTACCGGGGCTGTCCCCAATCGGTTAGGGATTGAAGGAGAAGAGCGTTTCATAGGAAAGGGAATATCTTTTTGTGGAACGTGTGACGGATTTTTTTTTAAAGACTTGGACGTAATCGTTGTTGGAGGGGGTGACACGGCTATTGAGGAGGCTTTTTACCTCACCCGGTATGCGAAAAAAGTGTATATCGTTCATCGTCGAAACACCTTGCGTGCCACCAAGATTTCTCAAGAGCGAGTATTAAAAAACGACAAGATTGAGTTTATTTGGGATACCGTAGTGACAAAGGTTGAAGGCAATACGTCAGTAGAAAAAGTGGTTTTAAAGAATGTCAAGACCGGAGCAACCTGGGAAAAACCAATCGCCGGCTTATTTGTTTTCGTAGGCATTAAGCCGAATATCGCATTTCTCCGCGAAACTGTTGTTCTGGACGAACAAGGTTTTATTGTGACGAATGAAACCTTAGAAACCTCAGTGCCCGGAATTTTTGCTGCTGGAGACGTGAGAAAGAAACTATTACGCCAACTTTCTACGGCAGTAGGCGATGGAGCAACCGCTGCTTTTGCTGTCGAAAAATACTTAGAAAAATTTATTGGGTAGGTTTTCTATGCCACCGATTTCTTTTATTGTTGCATTTTTAGGCGGCTTACTCACTGCTTTTTCCCCTTGTGTCCTTCCCCTGATACCCGCGTATATCTCTTATATCTCAGATGTCTTCGTAGAAGAACTCATGCAGGATGGGAGCAATAAATGGAAAATACGAAGAAAGCTTCTCTTGAACGCCATTTTTTTTTCCGCAGGCTTTTCCTGTATTTTTGTGCTCCTCGGTGCTTCCGCCACACTTATCGGAAAGTTTCTCTTGGCCCATATCCAAATCTTAAGTAAGATCGCCGGTATTGCGATTATTTTTCTGGGTTTATACTTTGCAGGTCTTTTCAAGCTCTTTAAAATTAAATTTCTTCACTGCGATAAACGATTTCAGTTTCAGAAAAAATCTATTGGACTTGGGTGGTCATTCCTGGCAGGTATGGCGTTTTCGTTTGGCTGGACCCCTTGTGTTGGCCCTATCCTGGCAGGAATACTGGCGTATGCCGCCACGCAAGAAACGCTTGACCAAGGAATTTTACTCCTGAGTCTTTTTTCTCTCGGCATGTCAATCCCTATTATTGCTACGGTCTTCTTTATTGGTTTTTTCAGCAAGCTCTCGCTTGCCACTTCTATTCTCCGGAATTTTGAAATTGTAAGCGGAATCCTCCTTATCGTTTTTGGAGTATTAATTTTTACTAATGACCTTCAAGCGTGGGCAGGAATCATTACTTCAAAGTTCACTGGCGCAATGGGGTGGATACAGATTTTTGAAGAGAAACTTTTACATTTCAACTGATCAAAAAAGGAGAAGACCATGGGAAAAGAAGTAACCTTAACCGATAAAAATTTTAATGAAGAGGTAATTAATTCCCAAACTCCGGTTTTGGTTGATTTCTGGGCCGTATGGTGCGGGCCGTGTAAGATGATTGGGCCGGTCGTCGCAGAAATCGCCCAGGAGTTTGAGGGAAAGATCAAAGTAGGCAAGGTGAATGTGGACGAAAACCAAGCAACGGCGGCAAAATATGGCATTCGAGGCATTCCCACGCTTCTTTTTTTCAAAGGAGGTGTGCTGGTGAATCAGGTAGTGGGAGTTCAACCTAAAACCAAATTAGTGGAGCTGATAAACAAAATTTTATAAAATGTCTTTACAAAAAAAAAGAAGGGAACCCCCGTTTCAGGTAAAAGGGGTAATTATTTTTTTTCTTGTCGTTATTGCGCTCTGTGTTTACACCTTTTATTTTCTTGTTCCTTCTCCAGCAAAGAAGAAACCCGAATATATATCGACTCTGAAACCAAAGCGGCCATCCGCGCCGAAGATTAAGGATTACACCGCAACCTGTCGGCAGATCAATCAGCAGATTTTTCTTTGCGCGAAAGATCTGGGAGCACATGAAAAGGACTTCCGGATTCTTAAAGAGCAGTCTTTGCAACGCAAGGGAAAGAGATGGATCCATACTGAGGCGAAAATTTATTTTCCCCGAAACGTTGATCTATCTGAAGCAGCCCAAACTCTGGTTGAGGAACTAAAAGATTTCCCCGGCCTTTCTTCAAAAAGGGAAAAAGAAGAAAACCAGTTTTCCTTATCGCTGTGGTTAGATGAGGTCCTGAGCCACTCTTTTACGTTTCTCCATCGACCTCCTCAGCTTGCCATTATCATTGATGACATTGGAGAAGATTTAAAACAAACCAAGGAATTCCTTGATCTGGGTATCCCCCTCACGCTTTCCATTTTACCGGATCAATCTTATTCCAAGGGGTCGGAGGAATTGGCACATGCACGGGGTTATGAAGTGATGCTGCACCTGCCCATGGAACCCAAAAACCGTCCCCAGCACAATCCTGGCGCAGGAGCTATTTATACGAATATGGATGAAGGGAAAATTGCGGAAATAATCAAAAACCATATCAAAAAATTTACCTATATCAAAGGAGTGAATAATCACATGGGTTCCCGAGCCACTGAAGATGAGAAGACCATGCGCGCCGTGTTAAAGGCCTTGAAACCAACCGGTCTTTACTTTGTTGATAGCCAGACCTCATCTCAATCCATCGCCTATAGCGTGGCCCGGGAAATGGGAATCCCCAGTGGGGAGAATGTGATTTTTATTGATAATGAACCTGAGGTAAATTATTCGAAAAATTTTATCGATAAAGCTATCATGCTGGTAAAAAAGAAGGGACAAGGCATCATTATCGGTCATCCTCGGGAAACAACCCTTGAAGCATTGAGGGAAATGACTCCTAAGCTTAAGGCTGAGGGGATAGCGTTAGTATCTGTTTCCACCTTGGTGCAATGAAGATAAAAGGAATTTTATTTGTTGTCCTCATATTCTTGTTCGTTTTTCCTGCGTGGGGAAAGGTAGACATACTGGATATCCGGTACTGGAGCGCCCCTGAATATACGCGAATCGTGGTAGATTTAACCGGGCCGGCCTATTACGATCTCTTTGAGTTGACAGAACCAAACCGTGTGGTTATTGACCTGAAAGAAGCGAATACGCTTCTTTCAAATAAAGAATTTATCATTAATGACCAGGTAATCTCAAAAGTCCGGTGGGGTTATTTTACCCCGGGCACATTAAGGGTAGTAGTGGATTTGGTTAAATCTGCGGAGACTAAAGTATTCACCTTGAAAAAATTTTACGATAAGCCCGACCGTTTAGTGATTGATATTTTTCGGTCTGATCTGGGAAAAAAAGAAGAAGAGAAAAGAGCAGTTTTTCAGAAAAAGTCCCGTGGAACTTATATTGTGGTGATAGATCCTGGGCACGGAGGAGAAGACCCAGGGGCGATAGGAAAATCCGGCGTGAAAGAAAAAACGATTGCCTTAGGAATTGCTAAAAAACTCCGTGATGCCATCAACCGGGAAAGGAATGTGAAAGCCTTCTTAACTCGGGAGAATGACTATTTCATTCCCTTAAGAAGAAGATGGAGGATCGCCAAGGAATATAACGCTGATCTGTTTATCAGCATTCATGTGAATGCAGGCTTTAATCGAAACAAAAAAGGAGCTGAAGTTTATTGCCTTTCCCTGGGAGGGGCAAGCCAGGAGGCAGCTCGAATTTTGGCTGATCAGGAAAACTCCTCTGACCTTATCGGAGGAGTAGACCTTGCGTCGTGCCCGGATGGAGTTGACTCTATTCTGGTCAGCATGGAACAAACGCGGACGATCAATGACGGTCTCATTCTGGGCAAAATTACTCTTGAGGAACTTAAGAATGTTCATAGTATTAACTTCCCCGAACCCCTCCAGGCGGGGTTCGCAGTCCTTAGAGCTCCGGATATACCCTCAATCTTGGTTGAAGTTGGTTACCTTTCTAACCCTCAGGAAGAAAAATTGTTAAGCACGCACCCCTTTCAAACTAAAATAGCGGAAGCTATTAAAAAAGGCGCCATGCTCTCCCTGCAACAGATTGGTTGTGAGGTAACCTTACTCAAATAGCTACCTTAATCCAGCGATAAAAGTGTCATGCTGAATTTGTTTCAGCATCTCGTGAGACCCTGAAACGAGTTCAGGGTGACAATAAAACCAGCATCGCAACTGCCTTTTGTGCAATTATCACTGGATTAAGGTAGATAGCAATAATAAAAATTATCAATTTATCTTAGAACGATGCGACTTGGTTTCCATATATCAATTGCCGGCGGATTATCCCGGGTGGTTCCCCGGGCTTTAAAACTCGGGTGTGAAACCATTCAGTTTTTCTCCCGCAATCCAAGGGCCTGGAGAGAGAGTTTAGTGCATCGCGACGAAATACAGAAATTCAAGGAAGCTCTTGCTCAAACTGATATTTTTCCGGTTTTCCTCCACACCCCCTATTTGCTTAATTTGGCTTCTCAGAACCAAGACCTTTATGCTCGTTCAATCAGCTATCTTGGTGATGAATTAGAACAAGCAGAGAAGATTGGAGCTTCATTTGTTATCGTTCATTCGGGAAATAAGCTCGGAAGCGAAGAGAAGGAGGCTTTGCAACGAGTTGCCCAGGCGATCAATAACGCCTTTGCGAAAGCAAACAATCCCGTTCAACTTTTGATAGAAAATACTGCGGGACAAGGAACTGAAATTGGATATAAGTTTTCTCACTTTCAGGAAATCATAACTCAGGTCGAAGATCGAGACCGCATCGGGATTTGTTTAGACACAGCGCATGCTTTTACGGCTGGTTATGATCTTGCTACCGCGCAAGGACTGGATCACATGGTAGAGGAATTTGATGCTTTGATTGGGTTAGCGAAATTAAAGGCGCTCCATCTCAATGATTCAAAAATGCCTTTTGGTTCGAAAAAAGACCGGCATTGGCACATTGGAAAGGGTGACATCGGTCGCTCGGGGTTTTCGAAGATCATTAATCACCCCAAGTTGGCACATCTGCCGGGAATTATGGAGACTCCCCGCAGAAGTGACGCGGATGACCGCCGGAACATGAAAGTAATGCGGAGTTTGATACACTAATTGCCATGGTGATTAATAAAATTAAAAAAATTATTGCTGATCGTCCCCGGAAGATCATTGAGGATAAAAGCCGTATCCCCGCGGCAGTCCTTATCCTTCTCTATGAAAAAGCAGGTGAGGTTTACCTTCTCTTCACCCGGAGAACCGAGAAAGTAGCTGATCATAAAGGGGAAATATCTTTTCCCGGAGGGGCCCGGGACCATAAAGATGAATCCTGGGAAACAACCGCTCTCCGGGAAGCCGCCGAAGAGGTTGGGATTATTCCTGAGACGGTTGAGGTGCTGGGCCTTCTGGATGATTATCCTACAGTGACATCGAATTACCTGGTTGCACCGGTGGTGGGGACCGTTACCGCTCCTCCCCGATTCCGGATTAACCCCGATGAGGTGGAAGAAATAATCGAAATCCCCCTCTCATTCTTCCAGGATGTTTATAGGCAAAAGATTTCCCCGGCTGACGAATGTGCTCCCAAAGCGCTCACGTTTCAATACCGGGAGCACCTTATTTGGGGAGTCACTGCCGGTATTATGAAACAACTTCTGTCTTTGCTTGCATTTATTGATTAATTATTTTATTAACACAATAATTCCCTGTAGCTTGCTACAGGGAATTATTGTGTCATTCTCTGGCTTGACCAGAGAATCCAGTTTCTTTGTTTCTGGATTCCCCGATCAAGTCGGGGAATGACGATGTACTTTTTATAATTTTTGGGATACCTCGCAGCTTGCTGCGGGGAGGTTCATTGACAGACCATATTAATTTTTAGGATGTAAAGGGAAGGTTATGACCAGACGACCGATAACCAAAGAAGGTTACAACGTGTTGATGAAAGAACTAAAATTCCTTAAAGAAAAGGAACGGCCCAAAATTAGCAAGGAAATTGGTGAGGCTCGTGGCCACGGAGATATCGGCGAGAATGCTGAATACGAGGCAGCCAAAGACAAACAGGGCATTCTGGAAGCAAGAATCAAAGATCTTGAGTACCGGCTTTCTATGGCCGACATCATTGATCCCTCGACTCTATCTCACGACCGGATAGCTTTTGGAGCTACGGTGCGGTTGCTTAACGTAGAAACCGACGAAGAAGAAACCTATCAGTTAGTGGGGCCGGATGAGTCTGATGTGGCCCAGAAAAAAATTTCCGTTCTTTCACCCTTGGGCCACGCACTCCTGGGAAAACAGGTGGATGACAGCGTAATGGTTAACGCTCCCAAGGGAGTTATAGAATATGAGGTTTTGGAAATTTCTTTCGATTAACCGACAGTTATTTATTGAGTCTCCACAATTACCTTGACAATCCCACCTCTTTCCTTCTAAAAATAAATTAAAAAAATTCTCTTGATGAGATTTTACCCTTCGAGACTTTTGAAAAGTCATAAACCAGCGCGTCATGTCATGCTGAACTTGTTTCAGCATCTAATAAAATCAACGTTTTATAGGACCCTGAAACGAGTTCAGCATGACAAAAAACATATTTTGCAAAGGTCTCCCTTTTTTTTGTCCCTCAAGGAGGTCACTATGCAGATTCTCACTGAACAACTTATGCACGACCTGATTATTTACGAGGTAAAAAACAAGTACGCAAAAATCCACAAGGAAGTTCACATCAATCCCGGGGAGGAAAAAAACTTTGAGATTCACGGCCTCTATCCTGATGTTATTTTCGGAGGCTACGGACAAATCATTCAAGTTGTTGAGGTTGAGACAGAAAACAATCTCAATAAAGAACGGGTTCCTTATTGGGAAAAATTAGCCGGCCTGGGAATACCCTGCGCCATCCTGGTGGCTAAGCGAAATCAGCGCATACTCAATGATCTGCTCTGGAAAACCGGACTTATGGGCAAAGTTAAAGTAGCTTTGTTTGATATTATTTTTGAAAATTTATAGTATTTTTAGGCTTTCTTTTTTTTCTTGTTTAACCTATTGAAAAGTTATAAAATCTTTTAAATGTGGTAATAACCTGAGGAGGTAAAAATATGATTTCTACTGAGGCCACATCCGAGGTATTCTTGACAGCCTTTCGGGCATTGCCAAAGAAAGCAAGAGAGGCAGTTGTCGAAAGAATGCTTAGGGATAAGGAATTTATGGAAGACCTTATTGATGTAGTCATTCTTGAGCAGCGGCGTAAAGAGCCATCACGCAGCCTTGATGAATACTTGAAAGAGAGAAAGAAAAAGGGCAGCTAAATGGCTTCTGAGATTTTCCTCAAACGGTCAGCAGAGAATGATTTAGATCGTCTACCACAAAAAATACACACTCGGATCGTTAATTTTCTTATTTCTCTAAAGGAAAACCCGCTGCCCCAAGGTGTAAAGAAGCTTCACGGACGGGAGGGTTATAGAATAAGAGTTGGTAACTATCGAATACTTTATTTTATTGATAATACAGAAAAAAAGGTAGAGATAGTTTCTATTGCTCATCGAAAAGAGGT
>DATEXU010000010.1:0-2443 GCA_035256645.1 Thermodesulfobacteriota bacterium
GTTTTTGTATAAACTGCCACGCGTTTCACGTTTTTAAAAAAGTTTTCGTCGCGCGGAATCCCGATCGGAGTGCTGAACAACTCCTTCTGGTCATGCACCACATCCGAGATAAAATACGGCAAGCCACAAGCTCCATAAGAAACTATCGCTCCCTGTTCAATGATAGTAACTTCGGTATCCGGATTTCGTCGCTTAATCCTCGCAGCGGCTTTGGTTCCGGTTGCTACCCCACCAATGATCAACACCTTTTGGGTCATGTTTTTTTCTCCTTTCAAAAGTTTTTTAATCCTTTTCTTTTCCTTCCATTCCTAATTCCCTGGTGTCTTCTTTGACAACGCCGGAACCCCGGACGGGGACAAAAAGGTTTAAAAGAAGAACAAAGGTTGCCTTGAAGAAAAAGTTGAAGAACCTCACTGGCCTTCCCTGCAACTGGCGTAATCACCTGTACGTTCTTATTCCCTAAGGAGCGAGCGAGAAATCCTTGCACCCCTCCGCAAATTAAAGTAGTAACACCCAAATCTTGAAGCAAGGCACTCCGCTGGGGGAGGGTATAGTTCTTAAGGCTGATTTCTTTTTGTTCCACTATCTGGTTCTTTTCCACAGTTGCCAACAGCAGGGTTGGCGCAAAATCAAACCGGGGTGATACGCGATTATCAAATAAGGGGATAGCGATTTTCATAGTTGCCTTTTTTTGGTATTTTTGGATAATTTAATGCATTTTGGATGCCAAGATAAAAAAACTTGCAATATCAAATTGTTAGTAGAATCAATGAGTCAGAATCTATTGTGTTTTTGCAATGCATTGCAAAAATATCATTGCAAATTTGTTATATTTTTGATAATCATGATAGCGAGAGGTTGCAAGGGATGGCAAAAAGGAGGAACCATTGAAAATAAGGCAACACAATAACCAAATGGAAGTTATCCTCAACAGCATTGCTGACGGGGTTTTTACCATTGATCAAGAAAAAAATGTTACGAGCTTTAATCACGCTGCAGAAAAAATCACTGGTATTGGGCGAGAACAAGCGATTGGCCAGAAGTGCTTTGATGTTTTTCACTCCAACATCTGTCAGACTTCGTGCGCTTTGAAAAAAACGATGCGGAATGGAAAGGAGATCATTGACCTCAAGGTAAATATCCTCAATGTTGTTGGTGAAGAACTCCCGGTAAGTATCAGCACGGCGGTACTACGCAATGAAACCGGGAAAGTGATTGGCGGGGTGGAGACCTTTCGTGATCTTTCGGCCATCGAGAAGCTCAAAAAGGAGATTACAAAGCATTATACTTTTGGGGACATTATTAGCAAAAACCATAAAATGCAGGAGCTTTTTGATATACTGCCGGATATTGCGGAAAGCGAAAGCACTGTCTTAATCCAGGGGCCCAGCGGATCGGGAAAGGAGCTTTTCGCCCGGGCGATTCACAATTTAAGCCCTCGCAAAAAGGGACCTTATGTGGTGGTAAACTGTGGAGCACTTCCAGATACTCTTCTGGAATCAGAGCTCTTTGGTTATATTAAGGGTGCATTCACTGATGCAAAGAAGGATAAGCCAGGGCGGTTCGCCTTGGCCGAGAGAGGAACTCTTTTTCTGGATGAGATTGGCGACCTGTCGATTGGTCTCCAAGTTAAACTTTTAAGGTTTCTTCAGGAGAAGGAGTATGAACCCCTGGGGGGAACCCATCCGCTTAAAGCCAATGTACGTATTATTGCGGCAACCAATAAAAACCTGACTGAGCTTTTGGCGCGAGGGATTTTTCGAGAAGATCTCTATTATCGAATCAATGTAATCAAAATCGAACTTCCTTCTCTTTCCGCCCGGCGGGAGGATATCCCGTACCTCATTGATCACTTTATTCGTCAGTTTAATATCAAAATGGGGAAAGGAATTACCAGGGTTTCGGGTAACGTTCTTGACCTCTTAATGGACTATGATTTCCCGGGAAATATCAGAGAGTTAGAAAATATTGTTGAGCATGCCTTTGTTCTCTCTCGTGGAACCGAGATTGCTACTGCGCATCTGCCGCGGGATTTCTTGCTCAGAGTTTCTCCGACTTATGAAAAAGAATCGCTGGGGATGAGGAAGTTGGACCGTGCTGAGGCCCAGGTCATTCGCAATGTCCTTACCAAGCATAGAGGCCATCGCAATAAGGCAGCCAAGGAACTGGGAATGCATGTTGTCACCTTGTGGCGCAAAATGAAAAAACTGGGCATTAAAAATTAAGGCCCTTGCAAGATAGCTCAATCTTCCTTTGACGCTAAAATTTCTCCAGCCGTTCATCAACAGAAGTGGGTTTAAGGCAGTTCAGTCTTGGTCACTGCCTCCGCTTTAATGCGGTCAAGAAGTTCGGAAAGCACCGGTTTGACATTTTCCCGAATATCACCAGCCACCACAATAAAAAGCAGGTCATCTCCTGGATGCAACCTTCCCGAACGGCACTC
>DATEXU010000011.1:0-3047 GCA_035256645.1 Thermodesulfobacteriota bacterium
AAAAAATTCCTTGGCATGCCAGTTGCTCTCTTGGTCCGGGAAGGATGACCGGATGGTAAGAAAAAGTCAGACAAAAGATTTTTAGCCTTATTTTTTAATAGACTTGACAAGGTAAAATGAAATGATAAAGTGAATGACTGCTCATTCATTTTCACATCCAATAATTACATAAGGAGGTATGATTAATGCGACCATATTTTGAAAAAATGACAGACCTCGGGAAGCCACTCTCTGATGCCCAGAAAAAACGGATGGAAGAAAGTGTTAAACAGATAAAAGAGGTTGAAAAAGAACTGGCGGAAGCAGTAGCAAAGGTTAAGAATGCCGGCCTTCCGGTCGAGATCCTTAAGAAACGTGGTGAATGGACCGTGTATCAAAGGCTCGAGTATATCATTGACCCAGGAACGTGGTGTCCGCTCCATACCCTGTATGATCCAATGGAAGAGGAATCGGGCACAACCGGCGTTGTTGATGGATTAGGAAGGATAGGAGGCAAATGGGCGGTTATTATTGGGTTTGATAATAAGGTGATGGCCGGAGCCTGGATTGCTGGTCAGGCAGAGAATATTTTACGGGTGACTGACCTATCCAAAAGACTTCATGTTCCTTTAGTCTGGCTGGTAAACTGCAGTGGGGTGAAACTCCCGGAGCAGGAAAAAGTTTATGCCAACCGGAGAGGAAATGGCACTACCTTTTTTAGACATGCGGAGCTGCAAAAATTGGGTATCCCGGTTCTCGCGGGTATCTGGGGAACAAACCCAGCTGGAGGAGGTTATCAGGGAATAAGCCCTACCTATCTTTTAGCTCATAAGAACTGCAACATTGCCGTGGGCGGCGCTGGAATTGTAAGCGGAATGAGTCCCAAGGGATCTTTTGATGTAGAAGGGGCGGAACAAATCATTAACGCTACGAAAAATTTTAAGGAAGTTCCTCCGGGACGGGTAGAGATCCATTACAATTCTACCGGTTTCTTTAAGGCAGTGTATGATACCGAAGAAGGGGTTTTAGATGGCCTGAAAGACCTTATGAAGGGGATGCCTGCCTATGACCCCAAATTTTTCCGGGTGGCAGAACCAAAAGAACCCCGGTTATCTCCTGATGAAATTGATTACTTTGTTCCCTTTAACCAGAAGAGTTCCTACAGTTTTGAAGAGGTTCTTGCCCGGCTTACGGATAATAGTGAACACATGGAGTTTAGGCCTGACTATGGGTTCGAAGTTTACACGGGGTTAGCAAAGATCGATGGTTTTTTAGTTGGGATGATTGGCAATCGGCAGGGACTTTTGCCCAAAGGGTATCCTGAATATGCCCCATATCCGGGGATCGGCGGTAAACTTTATCGGCAGGGATTGATTAAGATGAATGAGTTTGTTACCCTCTGCGGAAGAGACCGGGTCCCGATTATTTGGTTTCAGGACACTTCCGGGATTGATGTAGGGGACATTGCCGAAAAAGCTGAGCTCTTGGGTTTAGGGCAATCGCTGATTTATTCGATCGAACAAACTGATGTCCCCCAAATATTGATTGTTTTAAGGAAAGGGACCGCAGCCGCCCATTACCTCATGGGAGGTCCCACCGCTAATAACAATAATGCCTTTACCCTTGGGACTCCCACAACCGAAATTTACGTCATGCATGGCGAGACGGCAGCCGCGGCTTCGTTTGCCAGAAGGCTGGTTAAAGAAAAAGAGGCTGGCAAGCCCTTACAGCCGGTTATTGATAAAATGAACGCTTTGGCGGTAGAGTATTATCAAAAATCCCGACCTGTTTACTGTGCCAAGACCGGGTTTGTTGATGAGGTAGTTTCTTATGCGGATATCCGGAAGTATCTGGTGGCTTTTACCGATTGTGTCTATCAGAACCCGCTTTCACACTGTCCTCACCACCATATGATGCTTCCAAGAATCATAAAAGGGTAAAAAAAGCCCTCGAGAAAGGGCAAGAATTATTTAACTTTAAAAATTTTCGCCGAGAAATTTAAAAAATAATTTCTCGGCGAAATTATTTATCTCCCCAGCCGATGCATTCTGCCGGGCATTCGTTAATTGCTTCCTGGATTTTGCTTTCTTCATCACCCGTGGGGTCAATTACCTCGGATACCCCTTCATCATTCAAACTAAATACCTTGGGTGCGATTTCCGCACATAGCCCACATCCAATGCATTTTTCCTGATCGATATAGAGTCCCCGCTTCATAAAACCCTTTCTTTTTCTTATCGAAGGCAGTGCGCTGTTTAAACCGACTCCACCCGGATAGTTTGGGACACTTTTTCTTTCAATATTCGTTCAATACCTTGCTTAAGGGTCATTTGAGACATTGGACAGCTACCGCAGGCACCGGTTAGTTTTACTTTTACCACTCCCTGATCGCTTACGTCCACCAATTCCGCATCCCCGCCATCAGCTTGAAGCGAAGGTCTTATCTGATCTAAAACTTTTTTAACTTCTTCTTTCATGGTCTACTCCTTATTGATGAATAATTGTTTATAACAACATAATTTTTTGTTTACGAAAGTCAAGTAAGAAAGTAAAAAAGTTTCCCTACCAGAACTAAATTTAAAAGTCAATGATCCTTTTTCTTGGGTTTTTTTGCTTTATACTCCTGAAGGGGAATCTAATTTTTAAAAAAGGATTGAAATTAAAAAGGATTTGTAGTAAAAACCGATTATCATTATTGATTAACTCAATTTTTCCGCTCCTTTTTGGGTAGGGCTTTCTCTCACAGAAGGCTTTTTTCATGGTGATTAAAGAGTTGTATGAAAAAATGAAAAACTTTCCAAAGGTTGACCTTCACCGTCATCTTGAAGGAAGCATACGGGTGGAGAGTTTTTTGGATATTGCTCAAAAAGAAAAAGTCAAACTCCCAACGTATAACCTGGAAGAATTCCGCCGGTTAGTCCAAGTCAATGATGAGCCTCCTGACTTTATTAATTTTTTAAATAAATTTAAACTTGCGAGGGGATTTTATCCTAATCGGAATTCCATTGAGTGAGTTGCTTATGAAGCGGTTGAAGATGCGGCGCGAGACAATGTTAAATATTTGGAAC
>DATEXU010000012.1:0-26087 GCA_035256645.1 Thermodesulfobacteriota bacterium
CGAATAATTCGGTCTGGGGATAGGAGGAGAGTTCTTTAATGTCTAACGGGTTGTCCTTATCCGCAATCACTGTAAATTGCGGCGAAAAAATGCTTTCTCCCTTTTTCCCCGGAAGCGGCAGGTGGAGGTTCACCACCTCGATACTGGTAACTTCCTCAAGACACCGGTCAGTGTAAAAATCATTGGCCACCACCAGCGTGGGGAGGCCAACGTTTCGTTTCAACTGATTCACCATGCTCGGGGAGATTTCCTGAGCAAAAGCAGGGTCGCCTAATTTTTTAGGCATGATCGGCGCAGCTTCAATGCCGAGGATGATATCCGCCGGGTTCCGGTAGAATATCTCGCCCCAGGAAAGCACTATCTGCTCGCCTTTCTTATTGCGCACCACAATCGCCAGATCAACGGGCTTGGGAAAAGCAGATTCATCTTTTTTTACTTCGGCAAGATCAAGAACGGTCTGGAGTGAAGGCCCGTGAAAATAAAATACTCCGTGAAATTTTTTGTCTTTGGTTACCTCATTGAGCCGCACACAAGCGCTGTCAAACTTTTTGAGATCATCCCTGTTCATATAGAGCGGCTGTTTCACCTCACCGGTGATGCTGATCACAGACTGCGCGTCCGCCCAGACTTGAACATTTAAAAAACAGCCTACTGCAAACAACACAATAAAAAGTAGTATTTTTTTAAGCATCGAGACTTTCCTTTCTTTTATCGCTCACCATTAAAAAAATTAACCATCGTTCTTTTTAAAGCTATACCACTAACCACTAACACTCTCAACTAACACTACCAACTAACCTTAGTATTTCGCCGATAACCCGAACCAGACGGTTCTTCCTATTGCCGGGAAACCATACTCAGGCTCGTAGTCCCGGTCAAGCATGTTCTGCATCGCCATGTAGGCTTCAAAATACTGCATGAAAGGCTGCGAAATCCGGCAGTCAAATGTCATTTGCGAGTCGGCCTTCCGCGTAGGATCGTCCGATGTTGGGGTAGGAAGTTGGTCATATGTTTGGGCTACATAAATAGCGTTGAAATCGAGCCGGGTACCGATCCTCGGCACCGTATACTTAAGTCCAACATCGAATTTATGGAGCGGGATATTGACAACCTTATCCGTTGCGCGGTCTTTGCTGTGATCTTTGGCGCGGTTGTACATGTAGTCAAAGCTCAGCACCAGGTTTTTTACCCACGGAGGATAAAATTCGGTATTAAGTTCAAAACCGTGCATCCTGATGTCCCCGTAGTTCACATTTCGACTGTTTGGATCGGAAGTCTCATTGGTAATCCAGTCTGATATTCGGTGATGAAAATAGGCTACTTCTACCCAAGCCAAATCACAGAAATTATGATTTACCCCAAAGGTAGTGTTGACGCTTTGTTCTGGTTTTAAATCGGGATTTCCGCTCCTGCTCGAATAGAGTTCCTGCAAAGTTGCAAAACGGGTCTTTTTAGCAACCGAGGTGAAGAGTTTGGTATCCTTATCAATCTGATAGGTAAGGCCTCCCATGGGATTGAACGAATGGGTAATGGGCGCTGCTTTGTTATCGAATTGTCCGATTAAATTTCCTGTTCTGCTATCGGTTAGATTATAATTTGAATCTTTAATATCGAACCAGTCGTAGCTCACCCCACCAACCACCGCAAGGTTTTTAATGAGGGTAAACTCATTTTCCATGCCTAATGAACCGGTGTAGCCATAAGACTTCGAGTAGGGCAGATAGGTGTCACTTTTTTCTTTGTGGATGTCTTTGGTCAAATGATAGGAAAACCGCAGGGTGTCCCAGGAAACCGGCTCATAATCCGCAAAAAGTTTTACCCCCGAGCTTGAATCCTTGAACTTGCTGTTAGCAATGTCATTTATATAGTCATACCAATCATAAGAGTTATATGTATCCTCGTGATCGTGGTAAAAGAGCTTGCCCCTTAACGTTAGGTTATCAAAAATTTGTTGTTTCCCGCTCAAATCAACGGTCCAGTCATTATATTTGTCCCACCTATTAAACCCGGTGAACGCCGGCGGGGTGGTGAAATACTGAAAAACTTCCCTTATGTTGGGAGGCACCCCCTTTTCACGGTCAATGTAATAAAAGTTTACATAGTATTCGGAATCCGGGTTAAATTCAAGACCGACTTTGGCTGAGACTGCGTCTTTTTCGGAGTCCGAATTATTGCGAAACCCCCCATTTTCCATTTCATGTAATCCAGGAACCCTTCTAATTGTCCCCAGGACCGGCTTAAAGTCATCCGAAAGCCGCCAGCCTGCGGTGTCTTCATGAATGTAGTTTAACCAGCCGCTAAGAATTCCTTTTTTCCAGCCGGCAGAAAAAGACTCCCGGTGGGTATCATTTTCCGCCATCTCAAAGGTAGCTGAAGCCGAAGGTTTGGTAGTGGCTTTTTTAGTGATGATGTTGATGACACCGCCCATGGCGCCCGCGCCATAAATGACCGAAGCGGCTCCCTTGGTAACCACGATTTTGGCGATGTTGTCCGTGGGTATGGAGGAAAGGTCGAGTGTATGGTAGTTCTGCTCATAATAGGGAACTCCATCAATGAGCACCAAAATCCTATCCTGATTAAACCCATGCATCTGAAAGCGAGGTTGGTTTTTCGCGCCAGTGGAAACGCGCACTCCCGGAACATGGGCCATGGCTTCAGCCACATTTTTGCTGTTGGTGGCTTTAATCTGCTCTGCCGTAATTTCGTTACTGATGGCCATCTCGGTCACCGCCGCTGGTTTTTCCCCGGAGACAACTATTTCCCCCAGGTCATAGGCGGTAAAATCTTCCTCGGCCTTTTTCTCTTCCGACCAGGCCGGGAAAGGAAAAGAAAACAGTAAACCGAAACTAATTAGTAATAATAATAATAATAATAATAGGTTTTTTGCTTTCATTCTATTCCTCCTTTTCTTTAACGCCTTTTCAATTTTCCCAATTTTCCTCTTTTTAAAAGAATGATATTTACAGTTAAAATATCTTCTTGTCAAGAAAATAATTACCAATAATTACAAATAATATTGTTAAATAACTAAAAAATACCTTTTTCGTGCCATTAGGGGGGAGTTATTACAAAGGGATCCCTGAAGGTTGGAGTAAAACAGGAGAGAAAGATAATAATTTTATTTTTTTCAACTACTTGATGATTATTTCATCCCTGCTGGGATCTGGGTTGGTGTGGAAGGCATTCAAGGTAAGAGTTTTATAATTTTTGGGGAGCGTTTGAAGGCAATATAAATGGTGCTAAAATTCGGCCATTACCTTGCCGGTATCTTTTGTATCGTACCCCCCCATCTGGTTTATGCTTTGTTTGAACTCCGGGGATCGTATTACTGCAATCAACGAAATAATGGGTTGGGCGGATAAATTTTCTCTGGGAATAACGAAATCATACTGTTCGTTTGTCAGGTGAATAAAGGTTAGATTTAACATCTTGGCGGCCGACAAAATGCCTAAGCCCACATCCGCTGCCCCGCTTGCAACTGCCATAGCCACTTCAAAATGAGTGTTGACCTCTTTCCCATACCCATCAAGCCGCATTGGTTCAATGCCCACTTGCTTACATTCATAATCAAAAAGTACCCTGGTGCCGGACCCCTCTTGCCGGTTAATGATTTTGATTGCCGGCCGGGACAAGTCCTTCATAGAAACAATGTTTAAAGGATTCCCACGCATTACCATTAAACCAATATCACGATAGGCTAAGTTGATGACCGTGGTTCTAATCCCCGGGAGATAACGTGAGATGTACGGGACATTGTACTGGGCGGTTTCAGGGTCAAAAAGGTGGCAGCCAGCTATGTGGCTGTTTCCCCTGCTCAAGGCAATAAGTCCGGCCAAACTTCCAACGTTCGAAAATGAAAGACTATATTCAGGAAACCGTCTACTTAATTCATGCGAGAGAAATTCTACCGTAAAATCATTGCTTCCCATGATCACGATATGATCTTTCAGCTCTTTCGGTTTATTTTTGAGGCCGATATTTTCCTTTGCGTTTCCAATAATCCACTCATCAATTAATCGTCTTGGGAAGGTCCACTTGCCCGTAACCCTGGTCCCCGGTATTTTCTTTTCCTTTAAAAGCTTATAAACCAGCTTTTCATTGATATTGAGATACTCTGCCACCTCCCTGGTATCCATCATTTCTTTGGCCATAGCCTAACATACCTCTCTGCACTTAAGATGATTATAAAACTATTGCCTCTTTGAAAAATATGCATAGTAATACCATGAGGAAGCAAAAAAAGCAAAAGCCGGTCATATGACCGGCTTTTTTATCCGTAAATTTACTTTTGATACGCTTTTAACTGGTTATAATATCGGCAGATATTTTTCCAGTTCGAACTGGCTTATGTGGACCCGATACTTATCCCATTCAATTCTTTTATTGGCAATGAACTTGTCAAAAATGTGATCACCGAGCGCTTCGCGCACCAGCGCGCTTTTTTCCGTTTCCGCAATCGCCTCATCTAAGCTTCCGGGCAGTGAGGCAATGCCTTTCTTTGCTCGTTCCTCAGCAGAGAGTTCAAAAATATCCTCCTCAACCGGTTCGGGCAACGTATAGCCTTCCTCTATACCTTTTAGCCCTGCTGCCAGCATGACCGCAAAAGCCAAATAAGGATTACACGCAGGATCAGGAAAGCGCACTTCGATGCGCGTTGCGTTAGCTTTACCAGGCTTATACATCGGCACCCGAACCAGCGCTGACCGGTTTCTCCGCGCCCAGGAGATGTAAACCGGCGCTTCGTATCCCGGCACCAACCGCTTGTAGGAATTCACCCATTGCGCGACCACTGAAGATATTTCCCGGGCATGCTTAAGAATACCGGCAATGTATCCTTTTGCTACCTTGGAAAGCTGATACTGATCGTTGGGATCAAAGAATGAGTTCTCTTTCCCTTTGAATAAGGATTGATGCACGTGCATACCACTGCCGTTCTGGCCGAAGAGCGGCTTGGGCATAAAGGTAGCGTAGACACCGTGTTTCATAGCTATTTCTTTGACCGTCAAACGAAAGGTCATGGCGGAATCCGCCATGGCTAACGCCTCATTGTATCGCATATCAATTTCATGCTGACTGGGGGCAACTTCATGGTGGCTATATTCAATTTTGACCCCCATGCTCTCGAGCGCCAGAACGGTATCCCGCCGCAGATCACTGGCAGCATCCAGGGGGGTAAGATCAAAATAACCGCCCTGATCCAAGA
Organism: Thermodesulfobacteriota bacterium; assembly: GCA_035256645.1. Classification (GTDB taxonomy): domain Bacteria; phylum Desulfobacterota; class WTBG01; order JAGOGO01; family JAGOGO01. The sequence continues at coordinate 5,204 of DATEXU010000012.1, forward strand.
CCTGAGGAGCGCCATCAGAGCTTTTAAAGTAAAAAAACTCAAGCTCCGGCCCAACATAAAAAGTGTACCCAAGATCTGCCGCTTTCTTCAAATTACGCTTGAGCGCCCAACGAGGATCACCAATATAGTGAGTCCCATCAGGGTTAAGCACATCGCAAAACATCCGTGCTACACCCGCACCATCCTGGGGCCGCCACGGTAAAATGGCAAAGGTGTTCGGGTCGGGCTTGGCTACCATATCGCTTTCCTCAATCCGGGCATAGCCTTCGATTGAAGAACCATCAAAACCCATCCCTTCCTCAAATGCACCTTCCAATTCCTCAGCAGTGATGGAGAAACTCTTTAACATACCAAGAATGTCGGTAAACCATATTCGGATAAACTTAATCTTTTTATCGTTTACGATTCTCAGCACATCCTCGCAACCTAACTTTTCCATGACCATGATCTCCTTATTTTTTGAGGGTTATAAGACAAAAACCTTACTGACTAATACTTTTAGAACTGCGCACGCAATTTAATATTTTTCCCGTGCATTAAAACTTGGCAAATCGTATGCCAAGAAAAATACAAATCCCTATCCTCTGATAATGCAAAACTTTTTCATTAATTTCCGGTTTTTACTTTTTCGTTTATCTTACTAAATTGTATCTTATTTACCATAAAATCTACAATTTAGTAGGTTTTTAATTCTTGGGCGTTGTCGCATAACCTTAAATTTACGGTGGCTCGAAATCGGACACAACTCCACAGTGATACAGATTCAAAAAATCAAGATTCTGGGGCTATAATTTTCTCTTTCATCAGTTCAATCGGTCAGGCAAACTAATTCTCAACCTTAACATCAGCAATATTCTGCCTAAAAATAACAAATTCCCTATCCCCCTCTTTAATCATCACATGCATAAGACCAAGAATTTGATATGTCCCGTTTCTTAAACTTGCGGTATCCCAAGGAACAGAAAACCAGTTTGCCCGATCATCTGATTCTCCAATTTTAACCCACGTCCCGGTACCTTTTTTCCGGTAATACCAAGGATTGGTTGCTTTGAAAGGCACCCCGGAAAATCCAAGCGCATCCAACTCCTTTTTCAAGAGGTCCTCGTCATACTTTTCCCGTAAAACAATCCTTCCGGAAAAGGTTTTCAGATTTTCCGAAGGCACAATAAAAAAAGGGCCCCAATTATAAGACATCATTCCACCTCCTGGTGCATACAAAAAATAATGTGCGTGCAGAATACTCTGTTATCAGTCAATATCTATTTCCGCTTTGTTGTGTATGCGAGGACTCATGACAAACCTTGTGCCTTCACCCAATCAACAAAGTTACTATAAAGTCTTTGCGCATGTCGCTTAAAATCCACCTCCAGTGTTTCCATGTAACGAATCAGCTTTTCTCCATCCGGTGATAAACCAAACCAGTCAAAAAGAATCTGCGGGGTAACCTCCACATGGAATTGCAATCCGTAAGCATTGGAGCACCGAAATGCCTGATGAGGACATACTGCCGAAGTCGCGAGAAGATGCCCTCCGACAGGAAGTTCGAATGTGTCTTCGTGCCACTGGAATACAGGGAGTGTTTCCGAAAGACCACGGAAAAGCATATCTTTTTTCCCCGTATCGGTAAGAAAAACCTCGCTCCAGCCCACTTCCTTCTGAGAAGCTTTAAACACAGAGGCGCCGCATGCCCGCGCTATCATCTGAGCGCCAAGACAAATGCCAAGTATGGGTACACCACGATCCATTGTTTGCGTTAGAAAATTTACCTCGTCACGGAGAAACGGATATTTTTCATCTTCATAAACATTCATCGGACCGCCCATAGTGACTACAGCATCGTAGTCATCAAGAGCTTGCGGCAGCAAGTCACAAGCATAGAGCCTCACCGTATAAACATCAATTCCCTTAAGCGCCAAATAGTCTTCAATGGTCCCCGGCCCTTCAGATGGATCATGCATAATTATGACTACTTTCATTTCCTTTATCATGCCGGACAGAAAATAAAATGGGGGACCTTATCGAAAACCGATCAATCGAGACACCATCTCAATAATGCCCCTTACAAGCAACAGTGTGGGCCCACCTCCCCCATAAACAATATCATGCAACAAAATTTCTCCCCTTCGTCTTTCAAGATGTTGTGCAGCCACGTCATTACCCGCCCATCATACTGCCTACAAATTCCAGCAGTTATGGTTTTTGTGCGCCATCCTGAGAATAGTCAAGATGAATAAGGAGGTCCGTGCGACCACGAAGTTCGATGATACTCCGCATTCCAAAGCGTTGAAGGATTCCAATCAATTCTTTTCGCCAGGCATTATAAAGGTTGATAATTCGCTGGGTGGCCCATTCTACGTTCATTTTAGCTGCCAATTCAGTATCGGTCGTTGCAATGCCGCGGGGGCAGCCGCGTCCGCTTTCGCAGCGCCCGCACCGTACGCACTCGAGCGCTACCAGCTCAGCCGTCCCGATTACAACGCCGTCGGCACCAAGAGCGATCGATTTTGCCACGTCATGAGCAGTGCGCACTCCACCGCTGGCCATGAGGGTGACTTTCTCTCGCACCCCTTCGGAGGTCAGAAAATCGTGCACTTTGGGTATGGCATATTCAATCGGCATGGCAATATTTTTCTTTGCAATGTCAGGTGCAGCGCCGGTGCCTCCGTAAGCTCCGTCCAGGTGGATAATGTGCGTTCCCGCAGCGCAACTTCCCACCGCAACCATATCGACATCCGTGGGAGTTGATACCTTGGTAGATACCAGAACTCTCCGGTTGATGTGTTTGATCCAGTCAATGTGTTTCATGTGATCTTCAATGGAATAAACACTGTGGAATGGAAAGGGAGAAAAAAGCGGGATCCCGACCACTGCCTCGCGCATGCGGGCTACCGCTGGTGTGTTCTTATCACCCAGCAAGTGCCCCCCAAGACCAGGTTTTGCTCCTTGTGCATACTTGAATTCCACAATCGGCACCCGCTGAATCGTTTCTTCCCTGACCCCGAATAGACCGGTAGCAACCTGGGTAATCATATAATCATCATAAGGCTTCATGCGCTCCATGTACCCACCTTCACCGGTGCAGGAAAAGGTGTTCCATGCGGCAGCGCCACGCACCTTTGCCAGTTGTGTTACATTGCTCACCGAACCGAAAGACATCCCTCCGCCATACCATGGGACATCGATTCTAATGCGAGGTCGGCCATCATTGCGGCGATTGAGCTCAATGCCTAAATCGATGTCCTTTTCGCTCAGCGCCACCTGAGGCTTATCGGGAAACGTGAATCTGAGACGATCAAAACCCCCGCCGGAATTGCCGCACTGATAGTCAAAACAAAAGTCTTCTGATGGAATATCACCGGTTGACGCCATACTCCAGGTAGCTAAAATCATGTCAGCGGTCCAGCGATAATCTCCAAGTGCTTTCATCGTGGGGTTCTCAACCATCCGCAGCGCACCCTGAGGACATAACGCGACACAATAATGATCGGTCTTTTCGCAGGCCGGACCTTTACAGAGATGGCTTTGAGCACCAGCGAAATATTTGTAACCCGGCTTCAGCACATGAACGTCGTGAGGACAAACGTTTACACATTTTCCGCATCGGATACACGCATCATCGCTGCGCCGGATAATGTATTTCGCAATTTCATTACGGTATCGCGACGGAGCCAGCTTGATTTCACGGCTGATTTTAACCTGCGGTACAAAGGTTTTCCGCGTATTCTCGGGTAGGATATTATCAAACTTATTTTCTGGTTCCGAAAAGTTTTCCAAAGGTTTGCTCCTCAAGTTCTTCAAAAAACATTGCCCGTCCCACATCTCCACGAAGACGACGGACTTCACGCATTCCCATTGCGCCCATAATTTCAATCAGCTGCAAATGCCAGGCTGAAGCCAAATTAGTCATCCGGCCCACGCTGTAATCGAATGGAATATGCTCAAGTTTCGCCGGGCACAAAAAACCAGTCTCACAGGATTCACACAGATGGCATTCAAGAGCGATCATAAAAGGTAGGTTGGTGGTCACCAGATCGGCGCCGCAGATTATCGCCTTTGCCATATGCTCTGCTAAAGCTATTCCTCCACCAGCCATGATCGTGACTTCATCCCTTTTACCGATTTCTATGAGTGTGGTGTGGATCTGACGGAGCATATCTTTAATGAAACGCGGTTTTTCTGCTCCGATCTCGTTGCCGTTAAGATCAGCCACCACATGGATCACCTCCAGGTCTTTTTCCTGAGCAAGCGCGACCGCCCGCCCTACACCCTGGGAATCTAATTTAACCCTCACTGCCACAACGATCTCCGGGTGTATGTCCTTGAGCTTCTTCACCCGAGTGGTCACGCCATCATGGTCTGCTATTTCCACCAGCCTTGTTTTCTTCAGCGCTTCCTTGGGCACACCAGGTGAGTCCGGGCGCAGAAAAAATGCCACGTGAGGCAAATGCCGATCTTCATCAATATTGTCAAGAGGCCATTGGTCGGCGTCAATAATAGTAATTAAATCAGTGCGAGCCGCAGTCTCCACAAAAACAGACTCAAGCTTTGGTAAGTTGTATCCTTTCGGCTTCTTATCAATAATCAATGGTAGAGGCATGGAAAGCAGTGGCGGTGAAACATTGACCAATTTTTTTCCCTCAAAAGATAAGACTGCCGGCTTTCTCCCAAGATCAACTGATGTGCTGATATATTCGCGGCCGTGGATCCCATCTCGCGTGGGACGGACAATTTCAGACATATCTGTCCACATTGAATCAAAACCCGGACCGGAGAATCTCCCTTTGTATCCAGCCCCTGAAACCGGTACCTTACCGGTCTCCGCCTGTAGCCAGGTAGATAAAATGATATCAGGAGTCCAGTAACTGTTTCCCAGCTGTTCGTATACGGGGTTGATGGTGAGACATAGGAGGCCCTTGGTGCACTCTTGCACGCAGGAGAAACAACCCATGCAATCAAAAAACAGGCTATCCACGTCCTTGAGATTTCTGAGGTATTCGGTCTCCTGTCGATGGCGATCGTAGACACAGGCTTTTTTTACGCAGTTATGACATCGGGCGCAGTCTTCCCGCCAGTCCACAATGCCGTGTTTCCCAATGCGCGGGAGTCTCGGTGGAACCGGAGTAGTGTTAATGTGGTATTTTTCTGGCATAGTTTCGAATCAATTATCTTTTATTGGTAATTTTTTGTTCGTGCTATTTTGTTGCGGCCATCAGTTCGGGTACAATAGATTCTTTCCTGCCGGAAAGAATATGTATTCCCCGAAGGCCTTTCATTCCTCGAATTTTCTTAATTACTTCCGTACAAATGGCAAGCCCTTCTTTTTTTTGGGCTTCCTCATCCCCTGCTGTTTTCAATCGTTTGATCACCTCGTCTGGAATAGAGAAATCCGTTAAGGTGTCGCGCAAGTTCTCTGCTTCCGCAGCGCTTTCTAATGGTCGCACTCCTGCCAGAATAGCGGCTTTTTCCGTGATACCTTCCCCACGGACTGCTTCGAGCCACTGCTCAAAACGCTCGGCATCAAATACTGCCTGAGTCTGGATAAATCGCGCACCCGCCGCCACCTTTTTGGTAACCCGAAAAATATTGAGTTCCAGTGGGGTCAGATAAGGATTTGCCACTGCGCCTACCAGCAGGGAAAATGCTCCCTCAATTCTGGTTCCGTCCATCAGGATTCCGTGTTCATTCATTTTCTTTATCGCAGCAATGAGTTGAATCGAATCAATGTCAAAAGCATTGCCGGCTTCATATGATGTGGTCAGGGTTTGGTGGTACCCGGACAGACAAAGCACGTTTCTGATCCCTAAATAGGCTGCCCCCAGGAGGTCGGACTGGAGAGCGATGCGGTTTCGGTCGCGGGTGACAAGCTGATAAACTGGTTCTATATTCGCCCGACTCAAAGCGATTGATCCTGCCAGGCTTGACATAACCGGGCCATGCGGGTTGTCAGCCACATTTACTGCTACTGGTCCATCTTTTAGGGCACCTACCGCTTTTTCAATTACCGCGGGCTCCGCGGTAGCGCATGGCAGAAGCTCTGCGGTAACAATAAAATTTCCCTTCTCTATCGCCTGTGCAAATTTACTGTCCTGTGTCATACGGTCATCTCCCCACCCGGACAAAGCCGGAGGCAAAAAAAACTTTCAAAACGTTTCATTGAGAATTTGAACGAGCCAAGCTGCTGATCTTGGCGCGAAAATTTTCTACTTCACGAATAATGTGCTCTACGTCACCTTCTTCCTGTGGTTTAATAACCTTTATTCTTCCTCTTCCCAGCCCGATCTCCTCAAGGAGTGAGTCTACTGCCTCCACTCTCCGCGCCGCCCGCAGATTTCCCTCAAGGTAACGACAAGCATCCTGTTTGCAGGTTATCACCATCACACCATCTGCTCCGGTTTCAAACGCTTTAATCAAATAGAGCAGATCCACCTTCCCGGAGCACGGCAAACTGATTGCTTTCAGTTCTTCCCCTTCTTGTTCAGCACAGTACCGTCGCGCTGTATCAGTATCGAAACTATTAGAACAGAAAAATAAATATATCTTCAACGGTCGATTATCCATAACACTTAGATCCTGTGGTCTTCCCGGACGATAACACGAAGTCCGCCATGAATGCTTGTATTCCAGTTTTTCGGCGGCCTGATTTCCTTGAGCCGGTCAAGCTGACCGATGCCTTTTAGCCGCCGATAGATAAGTTGCCAGGCGCAGGGACGGTCGGGCATGACCTCACAACGGTCTTCCCGGGAACCACCGCAGGGGCCGTTTAGCATATGTTTGGCGCACCGGGTAATCGGACAGATACCGCCGTATTCGTGCAACACACAGGCGCCGCAGGCTATGCATTTCTCGGTCCAGACCCCTCTCTCTTCGAGAATACCAAGGAAGGCGGTGTTCAATCCGGCATAAACCGGCTTTTCAGGATACCGTTCCGCAATGGCCTGAACGCCGGCACCGCACCCGAGAGAAAGCACCGCATCGTTTCTTTGGATTGCTTCGGCAGCCTTCTCGATGAATACATTGTCGCACTGACGCTCAATGGTAAGCTCCTCAATCTCGAGAGAAGAGCCGGCTAATCGCGAAGCTATTCGTAGTGCCGAAGAAATAATACTCACCTCACGCTCACCACCAGCAAGGCAGACGGTAACACAGGTGCCGCATCCCAGCACTAAAACCTTTTTGTGCCCTTGTAATATCTCAATAAGCTCGGGTATGGTTTTTCTTTCTGCAACGATCATGCGAGGGCCTCCGCTCTATAAATGACGTTTTAAAAATTTCCGTGTAGCGCCATCTTCGGATTGTTGCTACACCTGATGTTGAATGTAAGCATAAACCAGCGTTTATGTTTGAACAAAGTCCTTCTGCTCTTTTTTGTTCCCGTTCGTTGACGTTAAGGGGTTCGGGCCAAGTTCGCGAACAGTTTTGATCATGTCGACAATAATATCCACCAAAGGGGGCCCCATGGCGGCAGAAACATTCACCATTCGCAAGCGCTCCTTTTCAATTCCAATTTCAGCCAGAAGGTTCCGAGTCTGATTGACCCGGCGTTTCGCCACAAGATTCCCTTCGATAAAATGGCATCCACCCTCAAGGCATCCCGCCACCAGCACACCGTCCGCCCCATTTTCAAAAGCCCTTAAATAAAACTCAATCTCCAGCCTGCCCGTACACGGCGTGCGAATAATGCGAATATTCGGCGGATACTGCAGCCTCATCGATCCAGCCAGGTCCGCGGAAGAATAGGCGCAATAGTGACAAAAAAACCCCACAATCAACGGTTCAAAGGCTTGTGCATTCATCATGAATTTCCAACTGCTAATAAGTTATCAAGCATCATACAAAACTGATTGGTCTCAAAATGACTCAGCTGGATCGCGCGCGCCGGGCACTCTGCGGCGCAAATACCACACCCCATGCATTTGGCCCCGACAATCTCCGCCTTTTGATCCCGGTTGACCAGAGGCGCCCCATAGGGACACACCTTCAGACAGGTCATGCATGAGATACATTTATTCTGGTTGACGTGCGAAACCTGAGCCCCTATATCGAGATGCGTCTTTGAAAGCACGGTAGCCGCCCGCGCGGCAGCAGCCCGGGCTTGAGAAATATTTTCATCAACGAATTTCGGCGAATGCGCGAGTCCGCACAGAAAAATTCCCTCACTGGCAAAATCAACCGGCCTCAACTTCGGATGAGCTTCCACGTAAAAACCATCGGCGTTAAGAGAGACCTTAAACATGTCAGCGACAGCCTTATTATTTGCACCCGGTACAACACCCGTGCTGAGCACGACATGATCAGCATCAATCTCAAGCGACTCTGGAAAGTCAGGACTATCAAGGGTGACAACCAGACCATTCGCATCAGAAATTTTCGGGGGGGCGTCCTGATGGTAGCGGATAAAGATAACCCCGGCTTCCCGCGCTTTCTTATAGTAAGTTTCTCGAAACCCATAGGTCCTCACATCCCGGTATAGGACAAAGACTTGTGCATCAGGATCCTTTTCTTTAATACTCAGGGCATTTTTAACCGCCATGGAACAGCAAAGCCGACTGCAATAGGGACGCTCGGGATTGCGGGAGCCCACGCACTGGATCATGACCACGTTCCCACCGCCGGAAGAAAAGGTTTGCTCATGGATTTGCTTCTCTAATTCAACCTGGGTGAGCACTTGTTTTGATTTGCCATACAGAAACTCTGTGGTCTCGGCCGGATTAGCTCCTGTGGCAACAATCACGGCGCCGCAAGAAATGTCGGTTTTTTCACCTTTTCGAGCAAGGGTGATCAGAAAATTACCGATGTGCCCGGCAACACGCGCAATCTCCGTCTCCCGATATACCATTATATTGGGATGATTCTCAACCCGCTGGATGAGAGCCGCGGTAAAACCGGAGATGTCATCCTTTTCCAGGGTGTTATATAAATTAAGAAGATTTCCTCCCAGCCGGTCAGTGCGCTCAATAAGGCTGGTTTTAAAGCCCTGGTCTGCCAGTGAAAGGGCCGCGGTCATTCCGCTCATTCCTCCTCCGATGACCAGACCGCTTTGATTAATTGCAAGCGATTCACCTCCCAGCGAAGCAAGAGACTGCGCCCGGGCGATGGACATGCGCACCAGGTCAATTGCTTTATTCGTGGCTTCCTTCGGATTTAAGGGGTGAACCCATGAGCACTGGTCTCGAATGTTGGCAAGCTCGAACAGATAGGGATTGAGACCTGCTTCGCGTAATGTTTCCCGAAACAAAGGTTCGTGGGTTCGGGGTGTGCACGAAGCAACCACAACCCTGTTCAATCGGTGTTCACGAATTTTCTCCTTGATTTCCGACAGGCTTGTGTCCGAACAGGTGAACATGCTGTCTTTGGCAAAAACAACTCCCGGCTGCGACTTAACATTATCCACTACCTGCAAAACATCCACGACTGAAGCAATATTCATTCCGCAGTGACACACGAACACCCCAATCCTCGGCTCCTCGTCGGTAATGTCTCGTTCGTCAGGGTAGCTTTTCTTGACCACCAGTGTATTGCGGGAGTCCGCAAGCAGTTCCATGGCCATGGATGCTGCGCCGCTTGCCTGGGTAACGGTTTCCGGAATATCCTTGGGCTCCTGGAACGCTCCGGCAACAAAAACCCCGGGCCGGGAGGTTGTCATCGGAAAAAGGCGGTTGGTCGCGCAAAAGCCGAATTCGTTAGGCTCTATCCCCAAACGGGATATGCTTTCCGTGACCGATGTTTTCGGATCAATGCCTGTGGCCAGCACCACAAGATCAAACTCTTGTTCTTCAAATTTCCGGTTTTCATGAGCGAATCGCACCCGAAGATTCTTGGTGTCCGGGACCTGCACAATCCGTGACGGCATGCTCCGGATGAAATGGATGCTCTCTTCATTTCGGGCGCGCTCATAATACCGGTCAAAATCTTTTCCGTGGGCCCGTATATCCATATAAAAAATGGTCGCGTCCAGACCTTCTAAATGCTCGCGGGCAACCAGAGCTTGTTTTATCGTCGCCATGCAGCAAACCGATGAACAGTAGTCATTGCCACACTTACTGTCACGGGAACCCACGCACTGAATAAAAGCAATACGTTTAGCTTCGCCACCGCCTGCCGGACGCACAATATGCCCTTCAAAGGGGCCCGCCGCAGAAAGCATGCGTTCAAACTGCACATTGGTAATCACGTTACCATAGCGACCAAAGCCAAACTCTCCTTTCCGGGCAGCGGGAAACTCCTCAAAACCAGGGGTAAGGATGACCGAACCCACTTCAAGTTCGACCATCTGGCCTTCCATAGCATGACTGATCGCGTTTTTCTCACAGGCGGCCACGCACTCCCGGCATTCGGAACACAAAGCGCAGTTGAGACATCGCTCGGTTTCGGCAAGAGCGTCTTCTTCGGAAAAGGCTGCTTCTATCTCAGCAAAGTTGTTCGTTCGTTGTTCCACCGGTAGTTCTGGGGCCTGTGCGCGCGGTCTTTTTTCCACCTCTGCGGTTGAGGGAAGAAGTTCCTCGGCAACCGGAGCGATCGTATTTTCAAAACGAGCAGTCCGCTGATCTTCCTTTCTCACATACCGATCAATCGATTCCGCCGCACGCTTGCCGGCAGCAACAGCTTCAATGACTGTCGCGGGGCCGGTGACAATATCCCCACCGGCGAAAAACCCGTCTTTCTCAGTGAGGCCGTATTGGTCAGCAATGATGTTTCCCCTCTGGTTTACCGGTAAATCCGCTGTAGTGCCGAAGAGGGACGGATCAGAACGACTCCCGATAGCCACAATAACCATGGCCGTTTCAAAATCCGCTGTTTTGGTTTCATCATAGGTCGGATTAAATCCTTTTTGGTCATCAAACACTGCCGTGCATTTTTTCAATTCAATACCGTTTACCATCCCTTCCGAACCTTTAATTTTTTTTGGCCCCCAGGAGGTGTGGATTATAACCCCTTCTTCAAGCGCTTGCTTTTTTTCTTCTTCATTGGCGGGCATCTCTTCCCACGATTCAAGGCAGGCCATCTGCACTTCTTTGGCTCCGAGCCTCTTGGCGCTTAACGCCACGTCAATCGCCACGTTTCCGCCGCCGATGACAAATACGCTGTCTTTGATGTCCGCCGTTCCCTCTTTGATGGCTTTCAGAAAATCGAGACCCTGAACGACTCCGTTAAGATTCTCCCCCTCCACATGCAGAGCGCTGCCTTTCTGTAAGCCCATGCCGATAAAGACCGCATCATGGTCTGCGCGCAGTTTATCAATGGTGATATCTTTGCCCACCTGGCAGTTAAACACAAAGGCAACTCCCTTGCGCCGAATAAGCTCGATTTCATAATCCAGGATCTTCTCGGGAAGGCGGTATTCGGGAATCCCCCAGCGAAGCATCCCGCCCGCAGCAGGACGCGCTTCGTAAACAGTCACGGCATAACCACGATCAGCGAGGTCCTGAGCGGCAGTCAGGCCGGAAGGGCCGGCCCCGACAATGGCAACTTTCCGGGCATCCGAAGATGGTGTCTTCTCCTCAGGAAGGGCGAGTTGACCTGACGCCACCATTTCCATTTCCTTGTCCGAGGCGAAGCGTTTCAATTGCCTGATAGCAACCGGCGCATCAACCTGACCCCGGGTGCACGCGGTTTCGCAGGGATGAGTACAGACGCGTCCGCAAATAGCAGAAAGGGGGTTTCTTTCCCTGATCAGGTTTACTGCCTTGATATACTCTTTTTTCTTGATAAGTTGAATATACCCCTGAACATTAATGTTTGCCGGACACGTCGTCTTACAGGGGGCATGCCCCAGCTTAAGAATGGCGGGAAGGTTGGGCACTGCCTGAACATATTGTTTGGCAATCGCTTTACGAGTCCCTAAACCGCGATTGAACCGGTCAGAAATAGTAACCGGACAAACTGTGGTGCAGTCTCCGCAGGCATTACAGATTTTCTCATCCACATAACGGGGAGATTTTTTGACGGTAACAGTAAATCGGCCGGGTTCTCCCTCGATCCTATAAAGTTCCGACAGAGTCAGGATCTCGATGTTTAAGTTGCGGGCACATTCAACGAGCTTAGGTGAAACAATGCAGGTAGCGCAATCCCCGGTGGGGAAAGTCTTATCCAGTTGAGCCATCATACCGCCGATAGCGGCTGATCGCTCAATAAGGTAGACCTTGAAACCGGAGTTGGCCAGATCGAGCGCTGCCTGCACTCCGGCAATGCCGCCGCCTTCCACCAGTACCGCACCGATCTTTTTATTGTTGTTATTGTTATTATTGTTGTTATCCATAGTCAGTTCTTTTGCCTTATTCTCATCCTGCTCGTCAAATCAGTTTTTCCACTTATGTTAAGCGCTTCACAACGCTCTCCGGAGAAACCATAAGTTTTTCCAAACCAAGTTCGTCGGCAGCAATACCGAGGCAAAGCCCAAGTAATTGAGTAATATAGATAATCGGCAAGTTGTGGTCTTTGCCGGTTTCTTTTTTAATGTCACTCTGTCGCAGGTCCAGATTTATCTGACACATGGGACAGGCCACAGCCACGCAATCCGCACCCGCAGCCCGTGCCATCGTCAAAACAGCATCAGAGAGCTTTACCACGACATCGGTCCGGGTGAGCGAAAGGGCTCCCCCGCAGCATTCAACCTTGTGCGGCCAGTCAAGGCTTTCACCTCCCATGGCGGTAACCAGACGATCCAGGGACATGGGGTTCTCCGGGTCATCAAACTGATTTACTTCCGGGGGGCGGACGAGCAGACAACCATAGTAGCACGCCACTTTAAGCCCGTTGAGAGAGTGCTTGAGAGCTTTTCTGATTCTGTCAATCTCCACATCTTCAAGAAGCACTTCTACGAAATGACGCACCCGCACTGAGCCGTCATAATCCTGACCAAGCGCTTCGCTTACCTGCTCACGGACTTTGGGGTGATGCAGAACTTCATAGTTCGCCATTTTCAGCATGCTGTAACAGGCAGCGCAGGTAACGACAATATCAAGACCCATTTTCCGCGCCCGAACCAGATTGGCGGCCGGCAATGAGGCGGCCAGCACCCGGTCAGTCTGGTGAGCAGGGGTGGTACCGCAACAGGTCCATCCTGCGATTTCGGCCAAATCAATCCCCAGGGCGCGGGCAACTGCTGTACATGATACATGCTGGTCCCGGGCAGTGGAATCTGATGCGCATCCGGGATAATATGCGTATTTCATTTTTGGTTTTCCTTATTTCGCCTCACTGAATCAAAAACGCGTTTTGCCATTTTCCGGTCAGCCCCCCGGGGGGGCAAAAGCGCAATTTTTCTCTTTTTGAGCATAACCGGGAATTTCTCCGCGTCTTTCATATACGTTTTCGTGCCGATTTTATGAGCAGCGATCATACCAAGGTCATAGGTGCGTCCGAAAATTTCCACGGTTTTAAGAAAAGCACGGTTAAAAAGCGGCATGTTGCCTTCCGGGGCCGGTGTTCTCTGCTCCACTGCTAAGGCTCGCAACGCGTCAATTACCGAAGGAATATCGATTCCCATGGGGCAGCGGGCAAAACAGGTTTCACAGGATACACACATCCATACCAGATCGCTGGCAAGCAGCTCATTTCCTGCGCCCAGGTGTAACCGTCTAATGATCTCCGACGGTGGAGCACCGGTAAGGTTGGACACAGGACAACCACTGTCACACTTCTTGCATTGGAAACAGACATTCAAATCCACATCCGCCATTTTTTCCACCGTGCGGAGGAGTCCGTGAGCTGTTTTGTCTTTTTTAATTCTGATTGTCATGATGTATATTTTTCCTAATCACTAATGGTCTCAGGCTCTGCCGGACCTTCATCGTCCCAGTACACTTCTATTGTTTCAGAAGCTGAATGAGCCCCCGTACGGGGGGCGACTTTGCGATAAACTCGTTCCGGTGATCGGCGCTCGCCATCAACCGTCAAGAGCTCGTCAACTTGGATTCCAAAAAGACGCTCATTTTCAACCAGGTAAGGAAGAATCAAATTCCAGTCCTTCCTGGTGAGCGAAAGAAACACCCCTCCGTTTAATTGCTCATCCACAAGTATTTTATTGGGGTCACGAATAAAAGCAGCGCCCCCTGATGATAAAGAAAAGAGGTTGCTCCCCGGATAGGGTTCCGCCAGAGGGATAATCTGTCCCTCGTCATCAAAGGTTACGGCGTTTAATATAACAAATCCCCCGCCATTATGGGGGTCGCCAGCCATAAAGGACTCGCCCAGAAAATCAAGGCAGGTTTGATTAATAACGACCCGTGGTCTCCCCACTGAATTAATAAGGGGCCGACCGGCCGCGTTCCCTAACACGTAGACCTCGCCGCCCTTGGCGCCATACATGAATGTCTGGCCGACGTCGCCATGGACAACCAGTTTTCCGGCTTTTATGATCTGCCCGAGCTGGTCCTGGGCATTGCCGTGAACGGTGATCGTCAACCCATCGATGCCCGAGCTCAGATAATCTCCTGAGCTGCCGTACACGTCTATAGTGACATCTTCGGTTTCCGGTCCCAGACCACAGCCGATAAACCGCTGGCCGGAACAGCCAAAACAGATAAAATGCCGCCACCCTTTCATATAAGCATCCATCAGAAGCGATGCGTCAGACTCATTGCCTTCTGCAGGGAAATGTTTTGCGTTTATTACCAGCGTCTTCTCCTCGCGGCGCGGCGGCCTCAAGGTCTTGCGGGTTTCAAAGTCGATGCGGCGATACAGCTTTGGCTCACCTTCGTGGTTATCCAAGCCGGGGAGGCTGCTGAAGAACCGGTCCAGCTCACTGCGCACGATGTGGATAAGGTGATTCCGCTTTTTTTCACCCGTCGGGTATTTGCGATCGTTAAGGAGCGTAAGACCTTGGATTGCAGTGGCCGTGTTGTTTGGGTCTTTTGCCAGACCGGTAATTATTTCACACGCTGTCCAAATATCGTCAAAAGACCAGGCGGGAATTCTGTCGCGAACATACTCAAAGAGAGCGCCGGGATTAGCGGTTTCAAGGCAGCGCCTCAACTCCTTTTCCACCTCGCTATCTTTCGGGACCGTAAAAATCCGTTCCCGAGTAAAATCGCACGATTCGGTTTTCTTCGGCATGGGCACCGGCGTCCCGAATTTGTCCGTACAAGTCATTCGCATCTTACCGGCAGCGTCAGGGGTGACATTGAAGATGAATGCTCCGCCGTCAGTGTGGCTTCCGCCCCGGGCGTTCCAGTACCGGTCAGCAACCGGACAAATCCTCTTATCATGCTTGGAGAGGCTGATAAGGGTTGCGTCAATCGCTTGTTTTTCCGAGCAGATCAGCCCCACCTGGACCTCACCGTCGGAGAAAGAGAATACCTGGGGTCGCAACATCGCGGTGTCGGTTATACCCAGTAGTTGGAATGTTTTTTGCTCAGGAATAGTGCGGGCAATGATGAAAAACCAGGGCCCATCTGGGGAACCATGGATATGGCTCGCCTGGATTGCTCGGTAGATCTCTCGCTTATCCTGAGGAAGACGATCAAAGTCGAGTTCGGTTGTGGGCGCAATCGCCTCGATTATGTATTCAAGAGGATAATGATACGTCCTGCTTAAAAGGTCGAATAAAAGCGCAGCCACCTCGGTGTCGGTGAGAAACTGCGGGTAAATATGCCGTTGTTTAAGATACTCAGTAACCGAGTGATAGTTTGCAAAATCACCGTTGTGAACCAGGGCCATATTGATGCCGGCAAAAGGATGGGCGCCACCCGGATGCCATACACGTCCCTTGGTCGGATAACGCTGGTGTGCGATCCATGCGTGGGCTGAAAGGTCCTCAATCTGGTAATATTTTACTATTGCCTCTGCATAGCCAACCACCTTGAGAATCATGATATCCCGGCCGTGAGACAAAACAAAAGCCTTTTGATCCCCCAGGGAAGCATAGTATTCCTGATTAAGTCGGAAGCTGTTTTGGTTCACAAATTCATCTTCCGCTTCGCGGCGGTCAAATGCGGTGAGCTGGTTTTCGACAATAAATGCGTCGAGCACGCTTCTTTTTACCCGCACAAAGTAACGCCACACGTCGGGCGGCTTTACTTCCAGGCCTTCCACTGAGCGCCAATCATCAACTGCCTCAAGTGCGCTGGAAGCGGCAACATCAAAATACGGGGTGATAAAACGTTTTTCCAGCTCTGTTCGAACACCCGGCAGGAGAAAAGCCAGGTGAAGCATATAATACTCATCCAGTACTTCCCGGCTCACTCCCAGCTGTTCAGGAATAAACCCGACCGCTGCAACGCCTCCGCCTTTTCCGTTACCCCGGTTGTGCATCAGGCAGGAAGGCTCATAAATATGGCGTCCCGGGACGGGTTCGGAACAACAAAAACCAACAACGCCGCACCCGCCTTCTTCTTCGCCTTTCTTTACCGCCTGGAGAAGATTAAGCTCATTGACGAGGCGTTTTTTTGAATCCAAAAGTTGTCGTATTCTTTCACTATTCATTTTATTCAAAACAATTTAATTCACGGTAAACCCCGTTAGAAGGATTTCACACGAGGCATTTACCCCGTATTCTTCATCCCTTTAAATATCAAATATCTAACTGGGCAAGCGGGGCATTTCTAACGGGGTAAAGGAGTCATCCACCTAAAATTATATTCTTTTTGAACTTGTTTCAATCTTTTCCTACCAATCGAGACTGAAAAAGCGCTAATGGCAAGAAATACCCTTTGATAATAGGTGGCGCTGGGCAAGGCATGCTATCGGAAATAAAAAGGGGAATAAAAAATCAACTTAATATATTGCCCTGAATCTACGTCCATGATTTGCCGAGAACCACCCCACTTTTCTTGACCCCAAAAACGTACTTCAGCATCAAAATACGAAGAAAAATGAGGGGCAGGGGAATCCCTAAGTAACTTGTCAATATTAAATGAACTACCCCGCCGCAAGCAGCGGGGTATCAAAGAATTTAAATTCTGTCATTCCGCACTTGATGCGGAATCCAGAAAGTAAGGCAAAGCGAGTAAGCACTTTTTTATTAGTCCCTGATGTCCACCCTCTGGATTCCCACGCCTGTGCCCTTCAGGGTATTCGTGGGAATGACGTGTGATAACCCTGTAGCAAGCTACAGGGAATTATCAAGTTAAGTGTTATTTAATTAATATTTTACCTCATAAATGCTCTCTTACTATATGCGCTTGTCCGAATCTATATTAATATTTTACTATTTTTTTTGTTGAAAATTAAATTAAGCTATATTAAAATATTTAATAAGAATTAATTTTTAAGTCAAGTAAAAACAAGATTTTTTTTAAAAATAAAAATAATTAAGTAAAATTAAATATTCTCTAACCACATTTATAGGAAGGGAATAATGGGAGAAGTGATAAGTTGTGGGGTGCCATACTTAGATAAAATCATGGGGGGATACTTCCTCGGCGATAACATAGTCTGGGTTTTAACACCCGGAACCGACTTTGATATCTTTTTAGAAGCCTTTCTTACAAAAAAAGATGGTCCTCATTGTAAAATTGTTTATGTCAGCTTTGATTTTCCTCCCCAAAAAATTTTAAACCGATACGAAAAACTTTTGAAACCTGAAGACTTCATTCTGGTAGATGCCTTTACTTTTGGAAAAGGAAATGGTGATAGATTTTTCCAATCATTTTATCAGGGTGAAGCTATCCAATCAAAACCATTTCGGGTCTATTGCATAAAGGATTTAACTGAGCCGAGTGAATTTATCAGAACCATGAGCAGTCTCCAGGAGGAGTGCAAAACGGGCATTGCCTGCAAATATTTCTTTGGTAGCTTGAACGGAATGCAAGAACTTTGGGGTGAGCGAGATACCCTTCATTTTTTTACCTTTGCCTGTCCTAAACTTTTTGAACTCAAGGCGTTAGCATACTGGCCTTTGGTAAAAGAGGCGCATAGCAAATCATTTTTAGCAAACATAAGCTATATTACCCAGGTTGTCATCAGTTTGAGTTTTGAAGAGGATAAACCCTGTTCACTCAGATTCTTAAAACTTGAGGGAAGACCATCGAAGCTGCTTAATACAACTCATTATTATAATGTTCAAGAGAAAAATATAGATTTTCTTAATCCCTTAGGACAGGCAGAAATTGAACATAAATCTGACACTCAGAGAATTCCGAAGCAGGAGCAAGAGCCGACAACTTTTCCCAGTTTTTTAGAAACTAAGGAGCCAATACGGATCGGCGGCTGTATCCGGAATTCCCGTTTGGCAAAAAACCTTTCTCAGGTAGAATTAGCCCAAAAACTTAGCATAACCCCCAGTGCCTTATCTCAAATCGAAAACAACCGAAGCCTACCCTCCTTACCTCTGTTTATCCAAATTGCTCGTTTTTTCGGGAAGTCCTTAGATTCCTTCTTTTCTCCGGAGCAAAAAAAACTGGAAGTCAAAACAATCAATTAGTAACCCATCTCGAAAAAAACCTGGTGGTCCTCACCAAAATTTTTTCACCCATAAAAACTAATGGTCTTGGTACCCCTCAGCCTTTCCCAGAAGAATATCTTTTATCCCTTTTAGAATTCCTTTTGCACGGTGAAGTTTTTCCTTGTCTAAGGAAAGAGGAATGAGGACAACTCTCAAGAGCACAAATCCAATGAGCGCGTACCAAAACAAAACCCAGCCCCACCACCCCTTCTTAACCTGGTCTCTAAAAAAAATGAAGCGGTGAATCATTAAATTCCTTCCTATGCGTTCCTGATCAGGACGCATTTTCTCCGACTCCAAATGCCAAACTCTGGCCCGCGGAGTTGCGATAAGTTTATACTTTTTTGAAACCCGGTAGGAAAAATCCTGGTCTTCACCCAGCCCATAACGCTGATATTTTTTTTCATCAAAAGAAAACTCCTGAAATATTTCCTTGCGAAAAGACATCGCGTACCCATGAAAAAAGTCAACCTCTTGAACTTTTTCCAAAGGAACTCCTTGTGTACCAAAGTCAGTAACAAACCCGGAAGGTAAAACTTTCCCTTCTTTTAAGCCCACCGTGAGAAAAATTATATGGAATATTTTTCTAAAATGCTGAAAAGCGCTTAAAAGCGCAACATTTGACATGACACCTGCTACCCCGGCAAACCACTTTTCTTGGTCCTCTTCATAAACTTTTAAGACCTCCTCAATATACTCAGATGATAAAATGACATCATCATCAAAATAAAAGATGATATCCCCCTGAGCAACCTTTGCGCCCACGTTTCTTGATTCGGCCAGACCAGGTTTTTCTTTTCTTATATATAAATAACGGATTCCTTTTTCCGTGCATTCTTTTTGAAGCGGGGGGTCAGCAAGATTGCCATCATCAACAATAATCAGTTCAGCGGGTTTTCCGGATTGATCTAAAATTGACCGGATACAATTTGTTAGCTCCACTGGCCTATTATAGGTAGGAATTATCACGCTCGCTCGCAACATTTTTTTTTAGCGCCTGCTGTTTTTAGAAATTACTGACACAAATCTCCGCTTAATGGGTCTATCGGATACGATGTCCCGGAGATTCTTTGGCGAATTTTTTTGAAAAAATAAGAGATGAGCGGAAACATTAACCAGGGATTTAAAAACACCGCTTTAATAAAATTGATGCAACACTCCCTCAGTTCTCTTTTCCACCAGAAGAAAAACCCCTCGTGATAGTAACGGGCAGCCCGGTAGGGTGGAGGAAGGGTTTTGAATAAGTGATAATATTTTTTAAAAATTTTTCTATGGGCGTCAACACCGTCGGCATGATGCCTAATCATGCTATCAGCTTGAGGATAGTAGCGAAGCAGTATCTCCGGAGTAAAATCAACGTCATAGTGCTGAACGATCCTTATCCACAGATCCCAGTCTTCAGAGCCCCGCAAGCTTTCATCAAAAAGACCGGCTTTATCAAGACACTCCTTTCGTACCACCGCGATCGCAGTTAATCCGACACAATTTTCTATCAAAATTCTCTTAAAAATATCTCCCCGAAATTTGGGGATATAGTAAGCGTAAGGAATTTGGTTTCTTATGTCAACCGCACCGGCTGCAACCAAACCGATTTTTTTAGAAGTGCCATTAAAAAGTTTCATCTGTTTTTCCAGTTTGTCCGGCAACCACTCATCATCGCTATCGAGAAAAGCAAGGTAATCCCCTTGGGCCTGTTTTATGGCAGAATTGCGGGCCGCTCCCCCCCCGTGGTTTTTTTCATGCTGAATATACCTGATCCGGCTGTCGTGAAAGGAAGCAACCAGCTTATCCGTATCATCCGTGGAAGCATCATCCACGATGATTATTTCAAAATCCTGAAAAGTTTGATCAAGTGCGCTTTTAATCGCACGGCTTAATAAATGAGCTCGATTATAGGTAGGTATGATGACGCTTACCTGGGGCATATCTTTTCCAAAACAAGTTTTTACAAAGCAATACCATTCTCGGTTCTGCTCTTACTGAAAAAACCTTCTCTAAACTATACATAATTTTCAGTATTAATTATACAAAAAAAAGTGGCAATGCGTGATAGCCTCAATGAAGGACAGGCTTTTTTCTCCTAAAATTTCATCTTAGCCCCCTCTACTTTTTTAACAATGTTCCGGGAAAAATTGCGCCCTCGCCGAATTTTTCTTGAATCGCATCCATGGCCTTATTGAGCCGCTTGGTTTTCTGCGTACCTGGGTGGTTAGAAAAAAGGGCGAGCTGTTTTACTTCCGCACTCGTCAAATGAGAAACCGATACCCCTAAGAGCCTTATCGGCCTTCTCCCAACTTCAGTTTTTTTCAAAAGAAGATAGCAAACCTTCGTGATTTCTCCGCCATCGTCCGTGGGTTCAGCTATGGTCAGAGATCGCGTTATCTGGACAAAGTCATGGTACTTAACCTTTAACGTAACGGTCTTTCCCCGCACTCCTTCTTTTCGGAGGCGCCGCCCCACTTTGGTAGCGAGGGAAAGAATTTCCCGCCTGGCTATTTCCTC
>DATEXU010000013.1:0-28635 GCA_035256645.1 Thermodesulfobacteriota bacterium
CCTGTCCCACCCATATTCTGTGGCCACCTGAGGGAGAAGAAGCCCGGAATAGAAACCCTTTACCATATAGAGCCCGTGTTTGCCCACCTCAATTGCATTAATGTCCGTAATTCTTTTAAAAGGGGTCAGCACAGAAATTTCAATATCTATTTTGTCAAACTCTTTCCGACTGAGGGGAGGAAAACGGGGATCTTCAAACGCTGCCGCAATCGCCATGTCTTTTATAGTTTCGTGGAGGGGATGGTCAGCGCGGATATGCCCGATACATCCTCTAAGCATACCTTCCTTGTGAAGCGAGACAAAAGCACCGCGCGGTTCTTGCAAGGTTGCGGAATCTACTTGAAAAGCAGGGGCGGGTTTGCCCTCCAAATGGTTTTTGATCGTTTCCTTTACGATCCGGTGGAGAAGCTCTTTTTCTTTTTCATTCAACCCCAAGTCAACACCCACTTTTCCCACGCCCGCTTTTTTGGCATCTTTCTTGTCTTCTTTGTATATAACCCCTGCCGCGTACCCCACAACTCCGCTATAGTCTCCACTGACATCTCCGGAGTTAGCATACGTTACCACCTTGGCTTTGTTTGCTCCGAGATATTCGCCAAGAAGTAGCGCAGTGATGATTGGGCCACCGCCGCAAGCCTCAGTCTTATGAAGCTTTAAGTCTGACGCTAAACCCTGGAAGTCAAAGGCGTTGATCCGGTCTATTACTTTCTGGTCTAAATCTTGTGCCATATCATGGGGGTGATAATGAGAAAGATCAGAACTGGCAACAATCAAAATATCATGGTTCTTAATAACGTCAGATAATGATCGGGCAACCGCCTCGCATGTCTCAATAGCTTGGTCTCCCATAACAATCGGAATAAGCTTAAAGTCCTTGAGAACTATTTGAAGAAAAGGAAGTTGAACCTCTAAAGAATGCTCTTGGATGTGAGCCTGAGGATAATGGGTGATCAGGGAAGTTTTTCCCATAATCTGATTAACAATCTCTTGTGCGACCGGCACAATGCCTAAAGGAGTGCGGTATCCCTCTTTTGTGTCAACCGATGTTCCCGGAAAATAAGCCCGGTGACTCGGAGCAATGATCATGATCGTTTCATAATGCCTTCCCTCTACCTGTTTATAGGCAAAAGCGGCAACTTGTCCCGAATACATGTATCCTGCATGAGGAGCAATGAGGCCGATCGGTTTTTCCGAAATAATGTGACCAACGGGAACATTATTAAAATAGCCCTTAATTTCTTGAGTTAAAGCTTTTGGGTTAGCACTGTAAAACGACCCGGCCACTACCGGTTGCCGGATGTTTTTTTCAGGTATTTCATTAGGCTTCATTTTATCCTCCCCTTTTTGAAAAAGGTGAGTTCCGTGAGATCTGTTTTCATCTCACCCTCATCTACATAGACTTTAACCATCGGGCCTGATCCCTCCCCCCAAACCCTTATTATTTTAAAGATACCATTATCTAAGAGGAAAAAAAAGTTAATTTATTCAAACAACGCTTCCACGAATTCCTGAGCATTAAACTCCCGAAGATCTTCCATCTTCTCCCCAATGCCGATAAAACGGATGGGGATTTTAAGCTCATTGCTTATCCCTACAATCACCCCACCTTTGGCCGAACCATCGAGTTTGGTCAGCACAATCCCCGTATAGCCGAGGGCTTCCTTAAACATCGTGGCTTGCGCAATCGCATTTTGTCCGGTAGTAGAATCTAACACCAGTAATACCTCATGAGGAGAACCCGGATACTCCCTTCCCATAATCCTTTTTATCTTCTTGATCTCTTCCATAAGGTTTACTTTGGTATGTAACCTTCCTGCAGTATCCACAATCAGCACATCAACATTCCGGGCTAAGGCCGCGTGGATCGCATCATAGGCAACCGCTGAAGGGTCGGAACCTTTCTTATGCTTTATCATTTCGCATCCCACTCGTTCTCCCCATATCTCCAACTGTTCGATCCCGGCCGCCCGAAAGGTGTCTGCTGCCGCTAAAAGGACTTTTTTCCCTTGAGAGTGCATCTGGTGCGCAAGCTTGGCAATGGTGGTGGTCTTTCCCGATCCATTTACCCCGATCACCATGATGACAAAGGGTTGAGACTGAGAAATATCGAGAGGATCCTGCCGCTCTGCAAGGATGGCAAGAATTTCTTCTTTCAAATACTCTCGCAGGAGATTCTTTTTATCATATTCCCCATACCCTACCTTTTTTTGAACTTTCTGAATCAAACTTAAGGCAGTCTGCGGCCCTACATCAGAGGCAAGCAAAATTTCCTCAAGCCCTTCAAAAGTATCTTCATCAATTTTTTTCCGCCCCAGGATCAGCTCATCAACCGGAGTTACCAGAATCTCATGAGTCTTTCTGAGGCTTGATTTGAGCCTTTGAAAAAAACCCACTTTCTCCTGCCCGGCTTGGTCATGGTTTTTATTATTTTCTTCTGCATTGTTTTCCTTTTTTTCACAAGAAAACCGTCCCCAAAAACCTTTTGACTTCGAATCGTTATCCATTAACCCTCCCGGGTCGCAAAGCCGATAACTTCATGGTAGTACTCCTTTAATAAAAAAGCGCTATTATGCCAAAAGCATGGCGTTATTTTTTCTATTCTTATGAAATTTGGTGTAGTTTTGGTTTACCAAATAGGAGAAATTGGGTCAAGATATTTATGATTTTTCGAAGAGATAATCAGGTGGGTTCAGGAAGTAGTCCCCTTTATATTTTTTTCGTTATACTCATTTATTTTCTTGACCCGCCTCTGATGGGCTTCCATTAAAACATGAAGCAGGGTATCCAGGGGACAGGGTTTGTGGAGATAGCTAAAAACCCCTTGTTTTGTGCTTCGGATTGCTGAATCAATCGAACCGTGGCCAGTCAGAATAATTACTTCCAAAAAGGGGTCTTCTTCCTTTAATAAGGAAAATAACTCTTCTCCTTCTATCCCAGGCATTTTTAAATCAATCAAGGCAACGTCAAACCTTTCTTTGCGTGCGGCCTCAATCGCTTCGGCCCCATTGTTTACGGAGGTAATCTCGAAATCTCTGAACTCAAGACGTTTGCATAAAGCCTCAAGGAATTGCTGTTCATCGTCTACAACTAACAGTTTTATCTTATCCCCCATCTCTTCATTCCTTTTTCCGTTCATCTTTTTCTGCCGCAGAACGGGTTCAATTATTTTTTACTGAAGTCTCGATTGTGATCTTATACTTTTCAATTTTAGCCTGGAGGGTCGGCCGAGAAAGGCCGAGAAGTTTAGCCGCCCGGACACGATTACCACTCGTGATCGAGAGAGCTTCGCTTATAAGGATGCTCGCAAAGTGATCCATACAATAATCAAACATATTCTCATTCATGCCGGAAACCAGGTTTTGCCGCACCCATTGTCGAATCGTCTCCATCGCCGATTGGTCAGCAACATCCTTTTTCATGCCCTCACCATGAAGGGCCTGGGAGATTTCTTCCTGCCGGATCGGCCCGCCCCGATTAAATATCAATGCCTTTTGGATAGTATTGCTCAACTCCCGAACATTTCCCGGCCACTGGTAGTTGACCAGAGCATTTTTTACCTCATCCCCCAGGCCTAAGTTCTCAATGTTCATTCCTTTGGCAAACCGGGAAAGAAAATATTCCGCAAGCAAAGGAACATCGCTTTTCCGATCCCGAAGCGGCGGGAGCCACAGGGTAACCACTTTAAGACGATAATAAAGATCTTCCCGGAAACGACCCTCGGTCAGAGCCGCCTCTAAATCCCTATTGGTAGCAGCAATGATCCGAACATCCACCGGAATAGGTTCTCGACCCCCCAGACGTTCGATGCTTCGCTCTTGGAGAAGGCGCAATATTTTAGCCTGAATGCTTAAAGGCATATCGCCGATCTCATCAAGAAAAAGAGTTCCACCATGGGCCTGTTCAATCTTCCCAACCCGGCGATTGATCGCCCCGGTGAACGCTCCTTTTTCATATCCAAAAAGCTCACTTTCGAGCAGTGTTTCCGGTATGGCCACACAATTAATAACCAAAAAAGGTTTATTGACCCGAAGGCTGTGCTGATAAATAGCGCGCGCAACCAGTTCCTTGCCTGTCCCTGATTCACCGCGGATTAAAACGGTGGCATCGGTTGAGGCCACCCGGCCAATCGCTTTATATAAATCCTGCATCAGACTGTGTTTCCCGATGATAGCCTCTGAAGCTCCGGGGGCTGGGTAACCATCCATCTCCACTTTAGAACGAACAAACTTTCCTGCCTCAAGCGCTTGATCAATTAAATTAAGCATGGCGGGAATTTCAAACGGTTTGAGCATATAGTCGAATGCCCCCAGTTTGGTAGCTTCAATCGCTGTCTCAGTGGTCCCAAAGGCAGTCATAATAATCACCGGAATCTTGGAATCAATATCCCGAATGGTCCGGAACGCTTCCAGGCCGTTCATTCCGGGCAGGCGGATATCCATGATCACTAAGTCAGGGATACGTTTTTTAATTACCTCAATTCCCGCTTCACCCGTACAGGCAGACAAGACCACATGACCTTCTTCTGTCAGAATCTTCTCAAAACTCTGTCGCAAATTAAAATCATCGTCAACGATTAATATATCGCTCATTGTTCCCCTTTGCCTATTGGAAGGTTAATGATGAACGTTGCCCCTTCCCCTTCGCGAGATTGCAAATCCAGCCATCCTCCATGTTCAGTCAGAATCCTTTCTGCAATGGTTAATCCCAGCCCCGTACCTTCTTCTTTACAACTAAAAAACGGCTGAAAGACTTTTTCCTGGATTGATGTCGGGATGCCCGGCCCATTATCACTCAGGGTAAGCACCAGCATTCGCCCCATATCCTTCTTTTCAATTTCTCCCTCGGAAATCATAATGGAACCACCATTCACCATAGCCTCACAGGCATTGACAATTAAGTTAACCATGACCTCTTTTAACTGTTCCGGATCAGCCAGGATCTCCGGTAATTTTTTTTGCCGATTCACTGTAATGGTCACCTCATAAGCTTCGACCCGGTGACGGAGAAGTTGGAGGGCGTTGTCCACGATATCAGAGGGGCTTACCATTTGCATTTTGAGTTTCGGCGGGCGTGAAAATTCAAGAAAATTCTGAACAATAGTGTCAATATGACGAATCTCCTCGGAAACAACTGCGAAATCTTCTTTTTGGGTTAGAGAAAGTTCGAGGTTGCGCTCCAAGGAAAAAAGGCGCATTTTCACGGAAGTAAGGGGATTGCGAATACTGTGGGCCACCCCAGCAGCGAGATTACCCACTAAAGCAAATTTTTCCATGTCTTTAATGAGCCCCCGAACCTGATCACTGAGGGCCACCACCTCATTTCCCGGCTTTTCCCACCCGCCTGACCGGTCGGTTTCTAAGGCCAGCTTTCGAAGCGGATCAAGGACCTGGGTCATTAAGATGATGGTTAAGGTAACACTGAGAATAACCGCTATCGACATAGCGGTTACCGCAATAAGGCGCAGACGCTCCGCCTGGGTGCGGCTCTCATTTTGGGCCGAATTTATTCTGGCCTCACAGAAAGTTTTATATTGATTGAGCAAATCCATTATTTTAAAGAATTCTAAGCGTGCATTTTTGTTAAGTTTTAAAGCCGCCTCCTTTTCCTGAACCATGAAAAGTTCAATCACGTGGTCTTTAATCTTTATGTAGCTATTATATTCAAACTCGATTTGTTCGATATACCCTTTATCAATGTCACTAAAAACGTATTGTTTTGCCTTCGCGAGCTCTGTTGTAAAATTCTGGCGATATCGGTTGAGTTGGTTAAGCCATTCCGGATCTCCGTCAAGAAAATAATAAGAGACTAATCCCTTTTGATTCGCCAAATCTGATTCTAAAGCTTCTACTGCCCGCAGCGCCCCCACATCCTTATCAATGAGATTGGTAAAGAGCGCCTCGATACTATAGGTATACCAAATCATCACAAGGCCGCCCCCTAATATTATACCTAACAAAACTATTAAATTCGAAAAAATCCGGGCACGCAAACTAATCTTGTTTAAAATCATCGTATGCCCCTTAAATGCAACCATTTTTCATTAAAAAGCTACCCCCGGCAAGTCTATCATAAGAGAAGCCGGGGGTAAAGTTTTCTGTCCGTATTTTTCGGAGACAGTATATCTCCTTAATTTTAATATTTGTTTGTCTTCTTTGCTCTCGTGAGAAATAAGCCTTTGTTTTCGATATGCGTCTACTACTTAAAACCGATGAGGATAATGCTTCCGTAATACTTGAGTTATCGTATCTTTAAGGTTAGTTATATTATTTCCGTCTTTTTCTACAAACCCGGCCGCTCTCTGAATAAAAGAGTTGGTCGTGTCACCAGGGGGCAAGGTATGCACGAGCAAGGGGATAAATTGATTTGCGTTTTGAAGGTTTTCCAATACCCTTAATTCATCCGCATAGGGGATGTCCGGATCAATGACCAAAAGATCTGGAGCTTCCTTCTCTATGATCTTCAGTACTTGCCGGCCATCACAGGCTAAAATGACCCGGTAGCCATCCGTAATAAGTTCTCGTTGTAAAAATTCCCGGATATTTCGATTGCGGTCGGCAATTAAAAGGGTAAATTTTTCTTTCATTGGCATCACCTTTAAAACTCATCTAAAAAGGAAGCAAAGGTTATGCCAACCTAAAGCAACACGATATTCAGGGGTTAATTATTACTAATTTTTTCGTTAATCCCTTTTCGGTCATCTTTTAACAGAAAATAATAAATTCCTCAGGTTTTCCAGGCGGCAATAAGAAAAAACCTCGTTTACCCCATTAGAAATGCCCCTCGTGGCCTGTTAGATACCAAATATCTAACGGGGTGAAAACTACCGGGTAAGCTTAAAAAATCCCTACACTTTTTCACACGGGGTAAATCCCATTAGAAAATTTTCTAACAGGATGAATGCCCCGTGTGAAATTCTTCTAACGGGGTTTATTTTTTGAAATTCTAAAGTCATTTTTTGTTCATCAATCCTTGCAACAATTTTTAAAAAGGAAAAAGGAAATATTTTTCTTCAACTTTTACAGCCTGTAAAAACTTTTTATCTTTTTTTAACAAAAAACCCGCCTATTGGGGCTTTTCCGTACTGGGGAGAATGTTCTGCGGAGAACTGAATTAGGAGATCATTAAAAACCTATAAAGGTAAAAAACTCGCAACAAGGGAAGAAATAAAAACTCAGGGGTTAGCAGGTATTATCTTAAACGGAGTAATCTGAGGGGATTATTTTTGCTTAAATTTTAGGAAGAGTTACTATAAATTCTGTTCCCTGCCCTTTTTCGCTTTCCACTCGGATCGTACCACCAAGAGATTCCACAATTTTTTTCACAAAAGGCAATCCCAAACCCCTTCCGTCCGGATCGATCTTCTTTGCTTCCTTGGTGCGGAAAAATTCACTAAATATCTTCGGCACATCCTCGGAGGAAATACCGATCCCATTATCCTTAACGCGAAGGATCACCTGTTTATCCACCAGCGCAAGGTGAACGGAGATATTCCCCCCGGTTGGCGTATATTTTATGCCGTTACTGATCAGGTTATTGAGCACCTTCTCCAGCTCTTCCTCGCCTGCTTTTACATTTACCTGCACTTCGGGCACTGCGTAAGATATTGTTATGCCTTTTTTCTGAGCAATGAGTTTAAAAAGATCTTCTGCTTTTTGAATCTGATCTTTTAGGGATACCGACGTCCAGACCTTATCAATAATCCCCTTTGAATGCCATTGGTAAATGTCAAGCAATTCAGCCGAGACCTCTAAAACTGCGTCAATTCGCTTTTGCATCCGTTCGATCAGTTCTTTTTGTTTATCAGTAATGGTACCCACGTAACCTTTAAGCATGACATCCAGAAGACCCTGAATCGCAGTTAAAGGAGCTTTTAACTCATGAGTCATTAAAATAATAAAATCATTTTTTGCCTCATCTTGCCGCTTCAACGCATCGTAAAACCTCGCATTTTCGATGGAAATAGCGCTTTGGCTGGCCAAAGCAGCAACAAAGTCCATTTCTTCTTGGGTAAATTCTCTCCTTTCACGGGTAAAAAGTCGCAACGTGCCGATGATTTTTTCCCTTCCCTTCAAAGGAAAGGAGAGCATGCTTACAATCCCTTCTTTCTTAGCATCTTCCGGATACTGTACTGAAGGGTCAGAAGCAACATCTAAAACTGCGTGCGGCTCTCCTCTGAAGGCGCGCGCTAAACTTTTGTCCGCATCCACAGGGCCTTTTTTCATATAGGTATCGCTCAAGCCACAGGCGGATACTAATTCCAGCTGATTCGTTCTTTCATCTAACAACCGAATGGCAATTCCTTTAACACCCATGACGTACATAATGCTTCCACAGATAAACGCCAGCGTCGGAGTAAGTCCGCGAGTGGTGGCGGTATCAATCGCAATCTGATTAAGAATTTCCAGTCTCTGATTGGTATCCTCCAATTTTTCTTCAAGTTCTGTGAGCTGCGATATTCTTTCTCTCAAGCGCTTAAGCAAGGTAGATACCAAGGAGCTGGAAATGAAAAGCACCATGAGAAAGAAAAAAAGGAGTAAAAGAACAAAAAAAGGATTATCCTGGAGTCCTTTGGATATAAACGAAGCACTGTAAACATGGGGGACAAAACCGATAAATTCAAAGAAGGCTAAGGTGAGAATCATCAGGGCCACCAAACTGACATAAAGGAAGCAGGCCCATCGCTCCAGCAAAACCCCACTGAGGATAACATGGAAAAGGAAGTAAAATAATAACGGGCTGGCAATTCCTCCGGTATAGTTAAAAATTCCAGCAATAAAGACGAGATCGGTCCCAAACTGGATATAGGTGATCCGGTCAACGAGATTAAACTCCAAGGAAGGAGCTTTTTTAAGGATGAAGAGTTGATAATGGAGAAGCGCATTCAAAAAAGCAACCGGGAGGCAAAGGAATAAGATGTAGGCGAGAGGAAGATTTAAATTAAGGAGAAAGTTGCCCGTAAGGCTGGCAAGAATGGTCACGCCCAGCAAAATCCACCTTAGCAGGATCCACCACCCAACTTTAGAAAGTGGTTCTTCCCTTCCCTTCTCATAGAAAAAGGCTTTTATTTCCTGCTGTTCAACCATATGGCTATGAGCGGTTTTATTTGTTTACCGTAAACCCCGTTAGAAGGCTTACCGTTTCAATAATTTTCTGATTTTTTCCAGTAACGGGTCAACCCGGACCGGTTTTTCTAAAAATTCGTCTACTGGTAGATAATCGCCGTCTTGATCAGGAGAAAACTTCATATGCATTTTTTGAGATATTCCAGTCATCATAATAATCGGTATATGGGAAAACTCTCGGTATTCAGATTTTTGGTCATTACTCCTGAGCTGATAGGAAACTTGAAAACCCGCCGTGGTAGTATCCATCATGACGTCAAGAATAATAAGGTCCGGACGAATTTCCTTGACCATTTTGAGTCCTTCCGGGCCAGTTGCCGCTCGATAGAATTGATATTGATTAGCCTCCAAGGTAATGCGCATGAGTTCGACCACATCAGGGTCGTCATCCACAAGTAAAATTTTTGGTTTATCCATAACAAACCTCCTTTTTCTTACTCTTTAACGAAAGAGGTAAGGGAAGATGTGCGATCGTGTTCCATCTTTACATCTTTTTTTTCTCTCAGTGATAAATGCAAAACTTTTGGAATATTTTATCATCCCTTTCACGCTTAGTCAATGAGCTTTCCCTCCGCGCTATGTTTGCCGCAAAAAAATATTTACATTTCAAAAAACTCACGGCAGCAGTATCTTCGTTTATATATAATTATTGCGTAAAAGATGAACTGTTAACCGAAGTAAGTGACGGCATAAGTTTAATGAGGTTATTGATGCTCATCTCTACCCGGGGAGAAAGCCATTCACCAAAATCAAGGTTTTCCGGCTGAATTGCTATGATCATGGTTTTACTTCCATTTTCTTCCCAGAGTTTAAGCAGGCTCTTCAAAGGTAACCTATGCGTAGAAAAACAAAGAGATTCGGGGAGGTCTTCAGCACCAAGAATAGCAACGCTGCCGGGATCAGCCTGAATATCAACAGCATCCACCACAATCACCACCTCGGGTTTGAGGTCTAAAATCCGGATAAACCAGTCTTCAGGAAACTCTCCGGCCTCCACTAAAATCCTTTTCGTTTCAAAATTTTCCGGAGATGTATTGGAACACCATTTTTCTTTAAGTTGTGCGATAAATGCTATTCCAGCTCGATCATCGCAGCGAAGCCGATTGCCTACCCCCAGAATGACAACCCGCCCGGGAAAACAAGGATGAAGGAAATCTGCCAGTGATTCCAAAGAAAGTTGAAAGTCACCGTGACTACTCATGGTGCTTTTTTTCCGCGAAATGATGCAAAAAGTAGTTTAAACCCCGTTTGTTTAAAACCATCACTGGCGTGGAACCGTCTGAGAAGAAGAATTTGTGTGAGAAGGGAAAAATCCCTGCGACACTAATAACTCTCCAAAGTCTTTGTAGTCTTCTGCCGAGGAAGGAGAAAAGCCGGAACTTCTGATGCGTTCCAGTATAAAACGGTGGCCGGGATTATCCCATTTTAATTTAAGTAAAGCAGCTTTAACTTTTTCCACTAACTCCGGACTTGTACCAGGAAAGGCAACGACACACGGATTTGGAAAAAAATCGGTATAAGCAAGCACTTTTATCCTGGGGGTTTTCCCACTGGCCTTCTTCATCGCCTCGTAAACATCCTCTCGAATAAATCCCGCTTCTCCATGATGTGAAACAATTTTTTCCATGATCTCCTCTTGGGTTATCCCAAACTGGTAAGTAAAATCACGATCAGGATCCAACCCCTGCTCCTTAAGCAATATCCATTGCGAAATAAACCCTCCAACGGTAGAACGGGAAGGAGCCAGAATTTGCTTCCCACGAAGGTCGCTAATTGATTTTATTGGACTATCGTCACGACAAACAATCAACCCCCGGTAGGAATCTCGACCATCAATGGAGATCGTCTTTAAAACAGGAACCGCTCCTTTTGTATCGGCCAGAATAAAAAATAAGTAAGGATTCACAAAAGCTACATCAAACTTTTTTGTTTTCACCATCTTGGCAAACGCCATATCACTCGAAGGCGCACCGATCATATCAAACTTCCAGCCCGTCTCCTGAGTTAAGTAGTCAACTAAAAAGACAAATCGGGCCTCCATCATGGGAAAAGAAAATGGTCCCGGAGAAATCAGTATCTTTGCCTTTCCTTGGTATCGAGGAGTCGGCTCACAGCCAATTCCTCCAATGATCACGGCAAAAAAAATCAAAAAGAGGCACCATTTAATAACCAATGGTTGTTCATTATGTCGAGTTCGTGCATTCCTGCGTCGGGTATTATTTTCAGACATACTAATATTCTCTTTGACTTTTCATGAGTTATTGGGTTGTGCGCTTTCCATTTGTCGGATCATTTCCTCAGGATGCACCTGGGAAAGCTGAATGGGCGCCACCTTTTTGGGAGCAAGCCCTAATGCCACTGCTACCCCATAGAGAATTGCTTCCGGCCGGGGGGGACAGCCGGGAATAAAATAATTGACCGGAATGACTTTCTCAAGACCTCCAAGAGTAGCATAGCTGTCAAACCAGATATTGCCCCCCGTAGGGCAACTGCCGATAGCAATTACTAACTTAGGATTAGGCACTGCTTCATAAAGCTTAATTAACGCTGGCGCTACTTGCCGCGTCACCGGCCCGGAGACTAAAAGCACGTCAGCATGCCGCGGAGAACCGACTAATTTAATTCCAAACCGTTCGGCATCATAATAGGGAGTTAAGACATTGATTACTTCAATGTCACAACCATTACAGGCACCCGTATTGGTATGGTAAACCCACAACGACTTCGGAAAGGCTTTCTCACATAATTTCTTAAACATCTGGATCTCCTTCTTAGGGAACGGCCATTATTGCAAAAATGGCCTTCGTGGCTTCATTCAGGATAGGATAAACCACCTGGGGATATATCCCGATCAAAAAACAAAGGGCCGCTAAGATCAATGTCCCTCCCCACATGATTATCGGAACTTCCTGAATGCGCTTTTGTTCTAAGTTTTCCGGCACCTTTCCCATAAAAATATGGTAACTCACATGAACAAAGGCCGCTAAAGTAAGAATTGCTACCAGAATCGCAATGACCGTTGCCCAAGTGTGACCTCCTTTCACGCCCGCTAAAAACAAAGTAAATTCACTCATAAATCCATTAAAGAGCGGGACTCCACCTAATGCTAACGCGGCCACCCAAAAAACAAATGCTGTAATCGGCATTGACTTAGCGAGCCCCCCCAAGTCTGATAATCGCCTACATCCCGTGGCATAAATAACACTGCCAACGCTTAAGAAGGCTAAAGATTTCATCAAGGAATGATTGAGAAGGTGGAATATACTGCCGTAAATACCGAGATAATTTCCCAAACCAAGACCCATGACTATATAGCCCATGCTGGCTACCGAACAAAAAGCTAAAAACCGTTTAAGGTCTTCCTGAAGAAACATCATCAGGACCCCCACAACCATCGTGATGATTCCTAACCCCAGCACTAATGAGCTAATGATGGAATAAAAAGGGTAAAAAATAAGAACGGTTCGGATTACCGCATAAATCCCTACCTTAATCATCACGCCGGAAAGGAGGGCGCTTATCGGAGTGGGAGCTTCAGCATGGGCATCCGGCAGCCAAGTATGAAAAGGAACAATACCCGCCTTGGTTCCAAACCCAACCAATAAAAAAACGACCGATAGAAGCGCAATGTTCTTGGGAATTTTCCCCGCCACATTTGCAATCTCCGTCATTTTTAAAGGGTCAAGCCCATGCGCAACGTGAGGAGAAGCGCCGGAATAAAGGAGAACACAGCCAAAAAGGGCAAAGGTGATTCCCACGGTAAGCAGCATCGCATATTTATAACCTGCCTCAACCGCATCCCGGTTCCAGTAAAAAGCAACCAAGACCACCGACGCCAAGGTGGTCGCTTCAATGATTACCCACAGCATGATAATATTATTCGTTGTCGTAGCCCATAGCATAGAAGCAATGAAGAACATAACCCACGCATAATAGAAACGGACCGCTCCGAAACGAACGACTCCTTTTTCTATCTCTTTCCGGATATACGGTATGGAATAAATAACGACAATCAAACCGATAAAGCCGACCAAGAACGCTATCAATCCACCTAATGCATCCACTCTAAACTCTTCTCGGAAGAGAGTAAGAACTTCTCCGCGTGTGGTCAGAAACGCGATCCGGGCAGCAAAGAAAAAAGTAATGGTTGCTCCTACAACCGCAAGCCCCTCACTAAGAACGCGGGGTTTTTTTCCCGGAAGATAAAGTAAACCCCCGGTCAAGGCCGGCACCAGAATAAGATAGAGTATCTCAGAATTCATATAAAGACTCCTTACCCTTTTCTTCTACCACCGTAAGCCTTTAAGTTGAAAGGTATCGGTAGAACCAAATTTTTCATAGACCCCAGAAATTATATAAAGAAGAAGATATACAGCGATCACGACATCGGTAACAACGCCGATAAGAGCAGTTTCTTTAAGGAGCGGCGCCAAGCTCACTAAAGAAAGGTGGACACCATTTTCTAAAATAAGCAAACCATGAACGGTTTTAATGGCATCCCGTCTCACTAAAATACAGTAAAGGCCCATGATAAAAATGGTAAAACTTACGGCCAAATTCGTCCGGAAAGGCTCTGCCATCGCCGCGGGCGTGGGGGCAACAAACTCGATGTAGTGATGGGTTATTCGATAAAAAACCAGTACAATAATAGTAATCAAAAGAATTGAGCCTACATAACCGATGAGCGGTTGAAACTCCTGTTCACTGTGGCGCCGGATAAATCGCAAGAGGAGATAGGGAATAATAACCACTTTGGTTATAAAGGCGGTTAAAGCCCAGTAATAAAGCCCATGATTTTGGGTCGCAAAGATGACAAAAAGGCTGCACATCAAGATTGCCTGGACAATATATGCGTAGGCAGAAAATCGAAGATTTCTGAGCTCAATAACCAAATACGAGGTAATGATCAGAGAAAGGCTTATCGTGGAAATATATTTAGAGAACTCTTCCATAAAAATTTAACACCTTCTTCTTGTTAATCTTTATCTTTTATTTTTCTATTTTAGTCCGGAATCCCGGATTCATCATCTTATCTAAGACACTTTTTGGTTTAAAACATCGTCCGCAACGGCCGCACGTACCCATATAAAGTTCCGTCTTTATATAAAGATCACTGCTATCCGTGGTGGCTAATTGGTACTCCTTGGTCATAGTAATCGCACTTTCCGGACAAACCTCAGCACACCGTCCACAATACGTGCAGCGCGTGAGAAAGTACTCCATAACCCGTTTGGTTTCGGTATCCGTAATCTCAATGAGACGCGCCGGACAAACATTGGCGCAGCCTCCACAGCCGATACACTTTTCCACATCGATCTCGATTTTGCCGCGGAATCCTTCTTCCGGAGGATGAAGCTCTGGTCCTAAGGGAAAAGGCATGGTCACTCTTCCCGCCTTAAAACAAATCATCGCTTCTTTAAATTTACTTTTAAACATACTTAATCACCCCACATTTAAACGCCAATCAGTGCAAATGCTATCGCAAAGATAAGGACTATCCAGATTCCGATGAAATACCGGATTGCTTGATCTATCCTGATCCGGGGACACACGGCATCAATAACCCCAACCAGTACCATCGCCACCAGGACTTTTACCAGGTTAATAAAAATATCAAGCGGAACCACCCCAAATTTCGGCCATGGTATAAATATCTCCATAAAAAGCGAGGTCAAAACAATCTGTTTAGCAAAGTAGCTCCATTTATAGAGGGCAAACTTCGGTCCCGCTGCTTCCATAAACGGTCCACCCATAATTTCTTGATCTGCATCCGGAATATCAAAGGGGAGTTTTCCCAGCTGAACCTGAAGAATGAGGAAAAAAGGCACCGCTGCCATGATCATGGAAAAATACGGGCCGGCATGATGATACCAGACGGATATTGCTCCTAAATTAAATGAGTGAGCGTGAATAACCCCCACAATCAGGCTGCCGATGACAACAATCTCCACCACCATCCCGAGCATCATTTCCCGTCCCGCTCCGATTGTCCCATAAACGCTCCCGGTTGAAGAGCCCCCTAACATGATCCCCACGGAGGCGAGCGTAAGAAAGTATATCAGGACAATCAGGTCTCCCGAAAAGCCTAAGGGCGGATTGGTTCCCATGGGTGTAAGAAGAGCAACCATCAGGATGCTCCCAAAGGTTAGGATGGGACCAAAAGAAAACAGAGGATTGCCCGCTACATGAAGGTCTTCTTTGCCCAGTAACTTCAGGAGATCAAGATAGGGCTGAACAAATGGCGGCCCTTTCCGGGAGTGGACTAAAGCCTTGAGCTTCCTTATCACCCCTTCATAAAAAGGAGCCACTAAGATAACCAAAAACAAGTTGCACATTGCCAGAGCGATTATTTTTCCCATTTTAATTCCATTTATTTACGCTTTTTTCGGCTCATTTCGATCAGTTCTTTTTCGGTATAAATTTTTACTTTGCCACTCTTGCGATCCACCACTTCTAATCGTTCCGTACAGGAGAAGCACGGGTCAAAACTTGCGATAGCGATCGGAACATCGGCAAGTTCCATCCCCTTAATCATTGCCGGAACAGCCTCCATATTCATATAGGTAGGGGCGCGCACCTTCCAACGATAAGGCCGATTATCTTCTCCGGTAAGGACATAGTGTACCGATTCACCGCGGGGGGCCTCGACCACTCGAATCCCTTCCCTGCCCGCGGGAATTTCTTCAGGTATATCCGCCATGATTGGCCCTTCAGGAAGCTCCAGGACCCCTTGACGAACTAAGCGAATTGAATCCAACGTTTCCTCCAGGCGCACCTGAGTACGCGCCAGATTGTCGCAGGTATCATGCACCTTCTTTTCCGGAACTAAACGATCGTACGCGGAATAAGGATGATCTACCCGGGAATCGATTTTGATCCCTGATCCTCGGGCGGTCGGTCCGGTAACACAGTGATCAACGGCATCCCCATGTTTTAATATCCCTATATTTTTAAGCCGCATCATAAGAGGGGTATCCCCCTGAATGGCATCAATGAGCTCAAGCCATTGTTTTTCAAGGAGATTCACAACTTCCAGGATTTTAGGCTTTTGTTCCGGTTTAATATCCCGACGCACACCCCCAACGAGGTTCATTCCGTAAGTTTTCCGGTTTCCGGTTATTTGTTCACAAAGCCACATTACCGGCTCACGCATCCGCCACGTCTGCATCAAAACCGTATCAAACCCTAACACATGACCGCCGATGCCCAACCACAAAGGATGGGAATGAATCCTTTCCAGTTCCAGTAAAATGCTGCGAATGTATTTTGCCCGGAGGGGAACTTCAATCTGCGCTGCTTCTTCAATTGCTTCACAGTAACACGTACTGTGTATATAACCTCATATCCCTCATATCCGTTCCGCAAGGAACACAATCTGATTATAGGTGAGGGCGGAATCCGCAATCTTTTCGATCCCCCGGTGGTTATAGAAACCCCGATAGTCACAGCCCACCACGGTCTCACCTTCAACAAAAAGTCGAAAGACCGCCGGTTCCTCTAACGTCGGATAAAAAGGACCGAGCGGCACCACGGTAGCGTTCTCCGGCGGTTCTAAAGGTTTGGGAGCACATCCCTTCACCGGAGCCGGCCTACATGTGTAAAGAAAATCCTTCCTCAGCGGATGAAGGTTTTCCGGCCAGTCATCAGGAAGGACTAACCGCCGGGGATCAACATGCCCGTTGATTTTTATACCCAACAGGTCGTAAAGCTCCCGTTCAGCCCAGTTAGCGCCAGGGATAACCGGAGTAATTGAATCAATCTCAGGCTGATCTTTATCTAACGAGGACTGGAGCAAAATAAAAATCTTGTCTTCATCAAAAGAAAAAACATGCGTTGTCTGGAAATCAGAATGGGTGGGACGCCGATCAACCCCGATGATAGTATTAAAACGGGCACCCATGCTCCGAAAAATGTATTCAGCCAATTTTCGAATAGCCTTGGGATTAACTGTTACGTATGCTTTTTTGGAAACCGGCTCCCGGAACGAGATGATTTCCGCAGGAAATTGGGCTTTCAGATTCTCCATTAACTTATTTACTGTTTCAAAAACCATTGTTTCCTCCTAAACCCGGGTACCCCTAACCTATGCTTAGCCAAAAGACAATCAGTCCCAGTACAACAATCCCGATTACCTGATAAAGCATATAGACCTGGGGAATACCAACATGGGTTCTTCTAAACTTTTGCGAAATCCGAACCACTAAATTAACCAAGGGATAGTAAAGCAAATGATCAAAATCAAGTCCTTTATGAAGTCGCTCCGGCCGCTTTATATGCAAAGTGGGAAGCTCCGGATAAACCAAGCGTTCAAAAAAGGATACCATCGGCACGTAATAACTTGCAGCGCGGTAGCGCACGTCATCAGGCTCATAAACTTCACCGCAATTCCAGAGGGGCACCGTACGGCGTTGGGGTTTCCCGATTCGTGAAATTATGAAAGCAAGCGCCAAGCACCCGATAAAAATAAACGTCCCGGTGATCGGGAGCCAAACCCCGCTGTTTGCTCCCCCATTGAGTACAGGCGTTAAGCCATAAACCGAGTTTCCAAAGATAGCGGGAAGTTGATTAACAACTGTTCCATACACCGAGCCGGTAAGACCACCACTGCTTATCATTAACGGTATCCAGGGAAATAGGCCGAGCACTAAACACAAAAGCGCCAGGATGTTCTGGGGAAGCCGCATCGAATAAGGCACATCTTTCCCGGGCCGAAGGCTTGCTTCTAACTTTTTGCTCATTACGCCCCCAAAGGAGGTACTGAAGAATTTAATAAAATAAGCCAAGGTAGCCGAACTGATAAAAATTGCCATCAGCCCAAACAGAATAAATACGGGAATCTTTATCCCTCCCAAAATAGCGGTCTGATAGATCAACCACTTACTTACAAAACCATTGAACGGAGGCATCCCCGAAATCGAAAAGCCTGCTATCAAAGTCGTCCACGCGGTAATCGGCATAAAGGAATAAAGACCGCCGAGTTTATTTAAGTCCCTGGTTCCCGCTTTATAAAGAATAGAACCGGCATTCAAAAAAAGGAGACTCTTAAAGGTGGCGTGGTTTAATAAATGATATATTCCTGCAAGGGTAGCAACTGCCGAAAGAACCGGATTGGTTTTAAGGAACGCAAGTCCCGTCCCAATGCCCAAGAAAATATACCCGACCTGAGCGATGGAAGAGAAAGCCAGAAGTCTTTTGGAATCATGCTGCAGAAGAGCAGAGATTGTTCCCATAAAAAGCGAGATCGCTCCAAACGTAGCAATCACAATTCCCCAGGCAAAGGAATGGGTTGAAGACGGAAGCAGGAAGAAGAAAAGCCTGATAATTCCATAAACGCCCATCTTAATCATGACCCCTGAGAGCATCGCTGATACCCCCGAAGGAGCGGCAGGATGAGCATCAGGTAGCCATGTGCCAAACGGATACATACCCGCCTTCGTCCCAAAACCTAAAAGGAAAAGCGATAAAATAATGGGGAGGCGAACCGGGTGAGATGCGACCATCCCGGCTAAAGCCTCTCGGAAAAGACCGAAATCAAAAGAACCTACTTCCGTTTGGAGCATGATTGCGGCAATAAACATCGCCGCAGTTCCAATATGAGTCATAATAAAGTATTTAAGTCCCGCCCGAAGAGCGATTGGGTCTTCCTTTTCATAGATAACCAGAAAATAGGAGGTGAGGGTCATGAACTCCCAGAAAATAAAGAAGAAGAACATATCGGATACGGACACTACCCCAATCATCCCTCCAATAAAAAGAATCAGGAAAGGATAAAATCGACCCAGGCTTTGGGTAGGATATATATCCATGTAACGATAGGAATAAAGCGTGCCTAAAAAAGAGATAAGACCAATTAAAACCAAAAAGATCGCGCTCAAATAGTCCACGTTTATGGAAAGTCCCGCCCCTAAAGAAGGAATAGTAAAAAGAGGTTGAGCAAGGGTCATCGGCCCTACGGTAAAAACCCGGTAGGCGACATAAAAGAGAATTACCGTGATAATCCCTACCGAAAGCACCCCAATGATTCCGCACAGACGACGAAAACGCGCGGTAATTACCGTTAAAATCGTTCCTAAAATGATCGTGACCGCTAAAAGATTAATGACGAACACTGTTTACCCCCAGACCAATGATAGTGAAAAGAAAAACAGCCACCTTTTTTTAGACCTCATTTTACTCCTTCCAAAAGCCGCATCCCAAATAAAGGAGCCGCAAGAGTCAAAATGATTAATACGCCTAAAACAAACTTGAAAACCCTCGGCACCTGCAACGTAGCATTCGCCTCAGTTTCTTTTCCAAAAAATACTCTTTGCGTTACAATGATAAACCAAATAAATGCCCCGACTGATTCCCCCAGGATCAATACCCCTAAGATTATGCCGAAAACGGACTTAAGCTCAAAGGCCCCGACAATGAGAAAAAACTTGCTCCAGAAACAGGCAAACGGGGGAATGCCCGTCACCGAAAAGACCCCGATGGTAAAGGCAACTGCCAAAAACGGAGATCCTCGGTAGAGACCGGAGAGGCGGGAAATCGCCCGTGTTCCCGTGGCGTAAGAGATTGCCCCCACTGATAAAAACAAAATGGTTTTGGCAAATGCATGGCAAATAAGGTGGAGAAGACCGCCCCTCATTCCCACCACCGATCCCATGACCCCGAGGCTAAGGCCTAAAAAAATATAGCCAACATTAACAATAGTCGAGTAGGCCAAAAGCCGCTTTAAATCATCTTGAAAGAAGTAAAAGAAAAGACCGATATACATAGTCACAATCGCCATGATGGCAATCAGAAGGCCAACCCCGCTGCCGATCTCAAATCCCGCCGTGAGTACCCGAGCCATTAAAAACGCTCCGGCATTTACCATTGCCGCCGCATGCAGGTAAGCGGAAATAGGAGTAGGGGCTTCCATGGCATCCGGGATCCAGGTGTAAAACGGGCCTTGCGCAGATTTAGCCCAGCTCGCAAGAAGGAAAAAGATTACGACCGTAGTTTTTATAGTGGGTGTAAGCCTACCAATACTGGCAAACTCAAAGTTCCCCGTATAGACGAAAACTAAAGCGAGGGCAACCAAGAAAAAAAGACCGGGGACATGCGTCATCACAAGGGCCTTGAACCCCGCCCGGCAACTCTTTTCATCCTCATGGAAAGAGATGAGGGCTGCAGAACAAATCGTGGTCATCTCCCAAAAAATTAAAAACTGAAGAAGATTGGGAGAAAGAGCTACCCCGACCATGGAAAAAATAAAAAGCAGAAGCCAGGCATAATAACGATCCCAACCCGACGTTGTCGGATGCTCTCGATTTTCACTCGTTAAATAGTCTCCGGAAAAAACTATTACTAAAAATCCGATGACAACGGTAACGACCAACATTAAAAGGGAAAGCGGGTCGACAATAAAGCCGAAAAGCTTCACGTCGGTCTCGATCCAGGGCATCTGGCCAAAGAGAAAAAACGAAGGAAGTTTCCCATAACTGGTAACAATAAGTCCGATCACCGCCACCAGGGTACCCATACCCCAGAATGACGCAAGGAGGCTTGCCTTCTTCTCGCGGACCCAAGGAAAAGCAGCCATGAAAGAAAGCGTTCCCAGGATGGGAAAAATAAATAATAATATGAGCCACACGATCATAGTTTTTGCTCTCCTCTGTTACCTCAAACGACCTTCTCCGGCAACTTTGTCA
This sequence comes from Thermodesulfobacteriota bacterium, assembly GCA_035256645.1. Lineage (GTDB taxonomy): Bacteria > Desulfobacterota > WTBG01 > JAGOGO01 > JAGOGO01. The sequence continues at coordinate 20,801 of DATEXU010000013.1, forward strand.
TCTCTTTATAGGAAAATACCGGGCCGTCAAAACACACATATTTTTGTCCAATAGCACAATGCCCACACTTTCCCACCCCGCATTTCATATACCGTTCTAAGGTGGAAATAATGTTCTCAGGAGCAAAACCGAGCCCCAAAAGTTCCAAGATTACAAACCGGATCATGATCGGCGGTCCACAGACAAAGCATACCGTATTTTCCACAACAATGTTGGCTTTAGGAAAAATCGTGGTAATAACCCCAACATTCCCGGTCCAGTTGGCGTCACCAACATCTACGGTCCTCACGAATCGAATATCAGGCATTTTTTCCCACTCTTCCAAACGATCCTTATAAACCATATCAGCCGGAGTCCGCGCGCCATAAAGAATCTGAAAATCTCCAAATGCCGTGCGAGCATCAATCATCGGTTCTATCAAAGAACGCAAGGGACAAAGGCCAATACCGCCAGCCACAAAAAGAATATTTTTCCCCTTTACTTCTTCGAAAGGAAAGTTATTGCCAAACGGACCGCGAACACCAAGGGTATCGCCAACAGTAAGCTTATGCAGAGCACGGGTAAGTGAGCCTACCGCCCGGACCGTAAAAGAGAAACTTTCGGGACGGTTCGGGTTAGAAGCCACGCCAAAAGGAGACTCTCCAACTCCCGGTACCGAAACCTCGAGAAACTGCCCCGATTTAAATCTAAAAGTCTCCCGGACCGTGGGGTCGACAAACTCGACCTCGAAGGTTTTTGTGTCATAGGTCTCCGTTTGGATGTTTTTAATTCGCGCGAAGTTAGGTAGATAAATATTTTCCATCGTCCAATTTAAACCCAATTTAGTTAATCATTACATACACCCGGCAGATTAGCCTTGTTCTTATTTGTCACAACCTACTTTTCGAATTCTCACAGCTACCCAAGACTTTCTTCTGGTTTTCCGGACTGATAATTCCGCTGAGCCTTTGAGTTTCGGATTCTTTCAACCACCGCCGGCATTCCTACTTCTCCGGGGCAAGCGGTAATACACCGGCCGCAGCCAACGCACCCAATCCTTCCGTCTCTCTTTATATATTGGTAACTAAGCTTATGATAAAATCTTCTTTTAAACCTTTCTCCTTTTTCTCCCCGCGGGTTATGCCCCGAGACTTCCCGGGTAAACCCTGAATAGTCACAGGAGTCCCAGAATCGGTAATGACATCCTTTTCCTCCCTCAGAGAGGTACCCAACGCCAAAGCAACTACAACAAGGACAAACAAACGTACACCCGCCATCGTCAAAGCAACGCTCTCCCAGCTCGGTCCAGACCTCAGGAGGAACCGAATTTTCCGTTATCCTCCGAATGGCAAAGCTCATGTATGAGGTGGGTTCAGTTAAAAAGCTCTGTCGAGATTTCTCTTCCAACTGATCGCGAATTTCTTTCACGGAGGGAGCTGACTTAAGAAAAAGCTCAGGCGCCAACGCAATAAGTTTTTTCCCTTTTTCACTTTTACTTTCCACTAAATAATTTTCTTTTAAATCAACCAGCTGAATGTCAAATTCGTCATGTTCCGGATCTAAGAACGGTCCCCCTTCACAACAAACACAAAAACAATTTTTCACCGGCTGATTACAAGCAATCGATATGAACGTAAGGTTTTCGCGCCGCCGGGTATAATAAAAATCTTTAAAATTTTCCTGATAAAATTTGTCCATCCAACCGATTCCCGTAATGTCACAGGATCTGATCCCCAAAAGTACGGTGCCCCGTCCACTGATTTTCGGAACCTCCAGCTTCACCTCTTCTCCTTGTTGGGAAAAAGAAAAAAGCTCCTCGGCTTGGGGAAAAACAAAATCCTTGGGCGGGAGGTAAGGAAGGGTTGCGGTGCCGGTTAAAAGGTCTAAATCTGGTGGAAAGGAAATCGGAGAAAAGAAAACTTCCCCTTGAACCCGGGAAGGAGCAAACACATCATTGCTTTTCTGGATCAATTCCACCCAACGGGGTAAATCAGTTTTTTTGAGAAGATAGGTGTCCATATTAGATTTTCTCTACACTTACATAAAGGTTCGGATAAAAAAGGGACTTGGTTTCAGGATCAACGTCCCCATTCCCCGCCACACCCTCAACCACGTCAATAAAATGTGACGGAAGCACTAAGGTCATGCTGGGCACAGTGTTATCCAGGTCAATGGGCGCGTGAGCCTCACCCCGCTCCGACTTAATCTTAACTTTTTCTCCCATCCGCAATTTAAGATCACGAGCATCCTGAGGATTCATCCGAATACCCAACCGATCACTGGGGTATTCAATATTAAGCACCGGTGACTCTAGAATCATCTGATTCCGGTTCCAGGCATTTAAAGTATTCGGTATGACGAGAACAAACTTCCCTTCACTGATTTTTGGTTTTTGTATCGCCGCTGAAGCCGCTCCATTAAGTTTGGACGAAGGAAGCAGGATGCCATCCAATTCTGATGCGGAACTTATTTTCTGGTAAAGAGGAATCTGAGCGCTCATTGCTCCTCGTACCTCCAACCCTGAACGATACGCCAAAGCCTTGCCTAATCTTCCCGCAATATCTCCCAGCACCTCAAGAAGGCTCCTGCTCTCCCCCCGTTTGGGTAGGGCGGGTCTGAGCATTTGTACCCGACCTTCGCAGTTGGTCATCGTACCGTCACTTTCAGCCAGAAGCGGAATCGGCAACACACAATGAGCAATCTGGCTCGTTTTAGTAACGAAACGGTCAGCCACTAATAAAAACTCTAATTTTTTAAGTTTTTCAATCATTGCCGATGAAGGCAGGTGCGCAAGCACGTCATCCGCAAAAACCAGAAGTCCTTTGATCTTACTATCGGCATCCAGCATCTCTTGAAGGTTTAAGCCTTGTTTTCCCGGCTTAATTCCCATATCCCAAGCCCCTCGGAGATTGGGAGAGCGGCTTAAGGTGAGAAGATTCAGCGCTTTATTGTGAGCAGGTAATCGCTGTAAAAGCACGCTTAAAAGAGAATTCAGATTCGACGCAGGACTTACCTGATCGGCAACAAACACCAAACCCATCCCCGCTTGGGACAGAGAGTCCCACACCCCATCTGGAATTGCCCCTTTTTCCTGGAGGGCAAAAGAAAGACCCGCAAGTGATTCGGTGAGCTGGTGTGCATAAAAGTGTTCTGCTCGACGTGAACAAGGCTCGGCTAAAATAACTTTACTTCCTTTTAGGAAAGCCTGGACAATGCGAGAACCAACCGGAGAAAAATCGCGGAAGCTTTCGTGGCCCAGTAATAAAATTGCGGGGCTTTCATTTAAAGACGGGATCGAACCTAAAGAACCCAGTGCTCCAGAGAAAGTCCTTTCCAACGCGCTCAATGCTGATGCTCCACCAAAGCGATAGGTTCCGTCTACATTGTCAGTCGTAAGGACGTGTTGAGCAAAAAGGGAGGTGAGATAGTTATCTTCGTTCGTTAACCAGGGAGAACCGATAATTCCGATTGCCTGGGGTCCGTAGGAACTTAAAATCCCAGAGAGTTTTTCCTTAATTTTCTGGAAAGCTTCCTCCCAGCCCACCTCTTTTGCCTGGTTCCCGTCCCGAAGAAGCGGACGGTTAATCCGGTTAAGGCTACGAAGGTTCTGGAAGCGATTCCACCCCCGGTGGCAAAGGCGGCCTTGACTTACCGGATGGCTAATAAGAGGGAGGACACCCAGGGCTTCCTCACCGTTGGTGCGGACAAACATCCCGCAACCATTACTGCAAAAACTGCAAATCGTGGGAGTATTTTTTATCACGTTCGTTTTTTGAATGTCTAAAGATATTTATTAATAAGTAATATTATATAATTATAGATTTTTTCCGGAGAACCTGTTTAAAATTAGCAGGTTTTTTTGCAAGAAAAAGAGTTGATAGATATATTTTAAATTACCTTTTCAAGGCAAATTATGAGCAAAAATTATGCCCAGACAAATACCTCATCAACCGCATCGGAAGAATTTTTTGAGGAAGTGCAGTGTGTATTAACGTATCCTATTAATAGGTAAATAGCAATATTTTTTTATAGTTGAGATATTTTTTTATTATGCACTAAAAAAATTAAGTTCTTAAATAGGATGCGAGAATGAACTTCTTAAGCCATGACGACCGGTGACTTGACAACCTGTAAAAAAACCTGGCGGGTGATTTCCTTGTACTTTGGCAAAAAAAAATATTTTTGACCCAAAAATTTTAGGCCTGCCTTTCAACAAATCCGGGGTAACAACTCTCCTGAAAACATGCTGATAATCCGGGAGGAACCAAAACGAGTTTTCATAACCACTTTTCCTTGGTGGTCGGCCACAATTTCACCAATGATTGCTGCGTGAACGCCATGCTTATTTTCCCGCATCCGGGACAAAACTTTTTCCGCATCAAGAGAACCAACCACTGCCACCAGTTTCCCTTCATTCGCCACATAGAGCGGATCAAATCCTAACAGCTCACAGGCTGCCCGCACGGCGTCGCTAACAGGTAGTTTATCTTCCTCGATTTTTATTCCTACCTTGGAACTTTCGGCAAACTCATTGAGCGTGCTTGCCAGACCACCCCGGGTTGGATCACGAAGAGCGTGAATCTCTTTTGATACTCCTACCATATCAGCAACCAACGTGTTTAAAGGAGCACAATCACTTTCGAGGGAAGTTTCAAATTTAAGTCCCTCCCGTTGGCAAAGAATCGCGATCCCATGATCCCCAATGGGGCCGCTCAGGATTATTTTATCGCCAATCTTGGCGTGTGATCCGGAAATTTCCATCCCGTTAGGAATAATCCCGATACCCGCGGTATTGATAAAAAGCTTATCGGCTGACCCGCGATTTACTACTTTTGTATCGCCGGTAACCACTTCCACTCCTGCTTCTTGCGCGGTAGTGTGAATGGAGGAAATTATTTTTTTTAAATCAGGTAATAAAAATCCTTCCTCGATGATCAGCGAAAGGCTCACATACTTTGGGATCGCCCCCACCATAGAGAGGTCATTGACCGTTCCACAGACAGCCAGTTTCCCAATGTCCCCTCCGGGGAAAAAAAGAGGGCTCACCACATAGCTATCCGTGGTAAAGGCAATACTACCATTCAGCGTAAAGGTGGCTGCATCATCTAAAAGGTTCAGACAAGGGTTTCCTAATTCTTTCAGTAATAAATTTTTTATTAAGTCGTGGGTAAGTTTTCCACCGCTGCCATGAGCAAGAAGAATTTTATCGTCCATTGTTTTCACCACCATATAGATAATAGGCTGCGCACGAACCTTCGGACGAGACCATGCAGGGTCCGACCGGCTGTTCAGGAGTACAATACGAACCAAAAAGCTTACAATTGAGCGGAGTTTTAATGCCCCGTAGAATTTCGCCGCACACGCATCCTTCGGGTTCTTGGGCTGGAATTGTTTCCAGAACAAAAAAAGCTTCAGCATTAAAGTCCTGATATTCCCTCTTGAGCGTAAGGCCGCTTGCCGGCACCCGGCCAAGCCCCCGCCAATTAGCCTCGGTAATCTCAAATATTGTTTCCATTATTTCCCGTGCTTTTTTGTTTCCTTCCGGTTTAACTCCTCTTCGGTAAGCGATCTCGATCATGGGTTTTTTGTTCTCGATCTGGGCGATAAGCATTTCCACTGTCAGCAGAATGTCCAAAGGTTCAAATCCCGCAACCACACCACCTATACCATAATCGCGCGGGATAAATTCATAAGGATAGGAGCCGATAATAGCGCTTACGTGTCCGGGCAGGATGATACCATCGAGCTTAATCTCTCCTGAATCAAGCAGCGCTTTGATCACCGGAGGGCAGAGTTTATGCAAGGACAGGACATAATAGTTTTTAATCCCCCGATGTTTAGCCTCAAGGATTGAGGCCGCGATCGTAGGGGCAGTGGTCTCAAACCCGATACCCAAAAAAACAACTTTTTTGTCTCGGTTTCCCTGCGCGATCTCTAAAGCATCCTGCGCTGAGTAAACGATCCGCACGTCACCGCCGTCAGCTCTCACTTTTTGGAGGCTGGAATAACTGCCCGGCACTTTGAGCATATCGCCAAAGGTGATCAGAATTATTTCTGGTTTTTTAGCCAAAGCGATTGCTTTATCAATGTCTGCGTTGGCCGTAACACAGACCGGACAACCCGGACCCGAAAGCAATTCCACCTGAGGAAAAAGAAGCTGGCGAAGACCGTACTTCATAATTGCTACCGTATGGCCGCCGCAAAACTCCATGAGCCTCAAACCACGGATAGCATGGTTACGGATTTTTTGCACTAAGCGCTGAGCTAATTCAGGATCGCGGTACTCATCAAGAAATTTTAACATTATCCGATTCCTAAGTCGTTAAACAGTTTTATCGTTTCTTGAGCCTCCTCCTCATTGATTACCCCGATAGAGTATCCGGTATGCACCAAGATATACTCCCCCACCTTAACATCCGGAGTGAGGATAATGCTCACGTTCCGAGAGACACCTCCAATTTCAACCTCAGCGTACTGTCCTTCGATTGCTTTAACCAGGGATGGAACGGCAAGACACATGACCAACACTCCTATATATTAAATTTTTTTGTAGGGGCAACCCCCTGTGGTTGCCCAATTCAGGGTAGGCACGGGGGCCTGCCCCTACAAATTGTTTGTAATAAAATTACCAATCACTGCCTGACCTAAGGAAATCCCCCCGTCATTGGCGGGGACCTCCCGGTGGGTAATGACGGTCAACCCTGTTTTTTCAAGATAACCATTCGTCAGCTTCAACAGGAGTCGGTTCTGAAACACCCCTCCACTTAACGCTACTTTATTAACACCCGTATCGCGAGAAAGTTCTTGGCATATCCGGGCAACCATTTGGGCGACTGAATGATGGAAGCAAGACGAGATCTCGGTTTTAGAAACACCATGCTTAACGTCCTCAAGGATTGCCGCAAACAGTTCCTGAAGTCGCACAATTTTCATTTCTTTCTCTTGACTAATTTCAAAAGGATATATCTTTCCCGTATCTTTCCCCTCACCGGCAATCATTTCAAGTTCAATCGCGGCTTGACCTTCATAGTCAACCTCATTCCGGATATTCAATAAGGCTGATACTCCATCGAATAAGCGGCCACAGCTTGAGGTCAAGGGAGCGTTAATGCCTTTTTCAATCTGTTTTTTGATAAGTTCCAACTCCACCTTCCCCACGGTTTCGAGAAATGCGAGCCGCTGGTTTAAAACTTGTTTCCCTAAGAGGTTCACCAGATAGCTTAAGGCCATCCGAAAAGGTTTTTTAATCGCACTCTCCCCTCCCGGCATTGGTATATATTCCAAATGTCCGAGCCGTTGAGATTTAGCGTAATCAACCAGAAGAAACTCTCCTCCCCAGATGCATCCATCCTCGCCATAACCAGTGCCATCAAACGCAATTCCCAAAACCGGTGGTGGGACTTTGTTTTCCGTAATGCAGCTTACAATGTGAGCATGATGATGCTGGACGGGAATTACCGTGAGCTCATTATTCTTCGTTTTAAGCTCTTGAGCATACCGGCTCGAAAGATAATCAGGGTGTTGATCACAGACGATGATCCGGGGGCTTAATCGAAAAAGCTTTTTATAATGATCCAGCACCTTTTCAAAGTGATCAAGAGTTTCAAGGTTATCAAGGTCACCGATGTGCTGGCTGATGAATGCGTACTGGTCCTTGGTGATACAGAAAGTATTTTTAAGCTCCGCGCCGCACGCTAAGACTTCTTGAGCATGGAAAGGAAGTCGGATCGGATCCGGAGCGTAGCTTCGCGCTCGCCGTAAGACCTGGGGTTTATTATTCTCGACCATCGTGACACTGTCATCAAACTGGACATAAATATCCCGGTTATGCACGAGAAAATAATCCGCAATCCCCG
>DATEXU010000014.1:0-19182 GCA_035256645.1 Thermodesulfobacteriota bacterium
ATAAATATCTCCATGATCCTTCGGTGTCATTCCGGGCTTGACCCGGAATCCAGAATTATTACTTATAGATTCCCGCTGGAGTTTACCCCGTACTTGATACGGGGCGGGAATGACATATTGTGCTGTTTAATTGCCGGAGTACTAGTTAAAAACTGTTTATCCCAGAGTCTTTGCATAAAATTGAAAAATTACTTTATCAAAATTATTATTTATACTATAATTTTAACAAATTTGATAAATTTTTTTTCCCCTCACAAAACTTGTTCCCTTTCTTCTCCTGAAACTAATCTGTTAACAAATAAAAACTTTCCGCTCCTTGGATTTTTTTCAAATTACCTAACAATGGTATTATGCTTTTAACATATTGATATTAAATAATAAAATCAAGAACCATTGTATCCTTTATATTAAAAAACTACAATGCTTGCAGAAAAATACTGACATTGCTCCATAGGTTGGGCCAATTCAAACCACTCTCGTACCTTCTTTATTAGAGCAGTATTGCAAATTAATCTCATTATTGAGACACAATTTACTATCAATTTTCAAATAGTTGTAAAATTGTTGCTTTTTAGAAACATAGGGTTTTCTTAGACTTTCCTTGCATCCGATTGTGAATCAAAAAGTACAGTTATTTTAATAACTACTTTTAGTTTTTACTTGGCATGGATATTGATAGTTCATTTGGCCAGAAGAAACAATAAATAGAGAAGGTTTAAGTTCTTTTTGTTTGCTCTTTTAATATAACGCACACAATCCACTTCATAATCTCATTCTGCAGGGGGGTGCTCCTGTGGTGGTTTAGTTGAATATCTTAGGCTTCAATCTCTCACCCCCCTTTTTTATTTTTTTTACGCTTTAAACAGTTTTTTTTAAGAAAAAATTTTTAACCCTCCGCGCCTTTCCTGTCGGAGGGTTTTTCTTTTTCTTGCCTTTTTTAAAGAACCACCACGTTTTAATTTTTTCCTTTTAACTTAAGAACGTTTTTGGATAAACTGGTCTTGGTTTTATTAAAACTCTGAATAAAAAAGACTGTGTCGTAATACGTATTTTGGTAACAAGTAGGGGCGAACGGCCGTTCGCCCCTACGGCTTGCGTTTCTTGACATGTGATTTCAATATGTTACGCAGCCTAAAGGCTGCGGCTACCCCACCTATTTTGAATTGTGACACAGTCTCAAAGCGCAGAGCAATAAGTTTAGATGCCGGATCATACCAAGTTGCATTCAAAAGCAGATCGAGGCGGCGACAATCAAAACGTGAAAAGTGAGACGTGAAGTGTGAAGTGTTTTAACACCTTACGTTTAACTTTTTACGATTTACGGAAACTGACGAGGAGACAACAAAAATATGCAAATGAAGGCGACTTGGTATCAGGAGGAAAGAAAATCGATTGAATACGGTTGCTTTGGTGCGTTGTGAAACCTATGAATCAGGTGCGATTGAAGCCGCCATACGCAAGACACTCGACCTCCTTGGTGGAATAAATCGTTTTGTTACCCCAGGGGCGCGCGTTCTACTCAAGCCTAACCTGCTTTGCGCCCGGTCGCCGGAAAAATGCGTCACCACCCACCCGGCGGTTGTCCATGGGGTTGCAAAAATGGTTTTGGATGCAGGCGGAAAACCCTTTATTGGAGACAGTCCGGCAATTGAGCCTTTTAAGTGGGTAGCGGCCAAATCCGGCATGGATAAGGTTGCTCGCGACTTGGGAATAGAATTGATCGAACTCACTAACCCTATCCTTGTTTTTTCACCACCAGGAGCCACGTTTAGAAAGTTGGCGATCGCTTCTGAAGCTCTTAAAGCGGATGTGGTGATCAACCTGCCTAAACTTAAAACGCACTGCCAGATGATGTTTACTCTTGGAGTGAAAAATCTTTTTGGCACTGTTGTTGCTCAACGGAAAGCAGAATGGCATTGCATGGCCGGAGTAGATCGGGACACCTTTGCATCCCTCCTGCTTGATATCTATTTAACCGTGAAACCGGCAGTGACAATCCTGGACGGTGTTTGGGGGATGGAAGGGCATGGACCTTCCAATGGCAGGCCAAAAAAAATTAATTTGGTCGCTGCTGCAACGGATGCAGTAGCACTCGATACCAGCATTTGCAACTTGTTAGGTGGCTCTCTCCGTTTATTTCCGATTTTTCGGGAAGCACGGTCGCGGAAAATTGGTGAGACCGACATTCGCCGGATCATGTTTAAAGGAGATACTCCTCAGTCCTTCGCTATTCATGACTTTCAGATCCCGGCTTTGGATTCTTTGGCTGTTTTGCCGGGAGCTTTTCATTGGTTTGCTAAAAACTATTTGGTCTCAAAACCTTTTCACGAAGAAAAATTTTGCGAGGACTGCGGACAGTGCGAAAAAATTTGTCCAGCAGGAGCAATGACCATAAAAAATAAAAAGAGCACTTTTGATTACGACAAATGTATTCGCTGTTACTGCTGTCAGGAAATTTGTCCGCACGATGCTATCCGTTTTAAAAAAGGACTACTGGTGCGATTACTCAGTCGATTTAATCGCTAAGAAAAAACGCAAAGTTTCTTTGGTAGCCATTTTCAAAACTATTGTGTTAGATTTTATATAAGAAGAAGGAGGATGAAATAATGAATGGGTTTACAATAGATCCCAGCAAGTGCCAACGCGATGGCATCTGTGCTGCTGATTGCCCAGCGGGAGTAATCAGGAAGCGATCCGCTGACGATTATCCTGAACCGACAACTGACTTTGAAAAATTTTGTTTAGCCTGCGGACATTGCGTAGTGGTCTGTCCACACCAAGCGTTAAGTCTTGACTGGTTAAGCCCTGAAGCATGTCCACCAATTAAAACAAATTTTAATCTCACGACGGAACACGTCGAGCAGTTTCTCCGCTCCCGGCGTTCTATCCGCAATTTTACAGGGGAAGTGGTAGTCCGCGGTAAATTAAATAAGCTTCTTGAGATTGCAACCCATGCTCCTTCCGCAAAAAATGAGCAACCGTGGCACTGGCTGGTTATCCAAAATCCAACGGAGGTTAAACGCTTGGCAGGATTGGTGGTGGATTGGATACGCGTGCTCATAAAAGAGAAACCGGAGATTGCCAGGCAAAAAGCGTATCATCGCGTTGTTGCCGCCTGGAAGAAAGGAAAAGATCCTATTTGTCGGGAAGCCCCTCATTTAATCGTGGTTCATGCGGATAAAAACTGGGCTTTTGGTGCGGAAGACTGCGCGAGTGCCTTAACCTATATAGAGTTATTTGCCACCGTCATGGGCTTGGGAACCTGCTGGGCAGGTTATTTTTATTCGGCAGCCAACTCATACGCGCCTTTGTTTGAGGCCTTGGGAGTACCTCCTGATCACCGTATTTTTGGGGCACTGATGATCGGATATCCCACATTCACATACCATCGTCTCCCGTTGCGCAAACCACCCCGGATAACGTGGAAATAAGAGTGAGTAGTAACTGATGTTAAGTAAGAAAAGAAAATGAAGTTGAAGCACACTATGAGATCACGATATATATGGCGGCCGCTTTCCCGAGAACGTTTTGCGCCCGCATTTAGTCACTTTCTGCTGACCGCACCAGACGATCTAAAATCAGGCCATGAAAACTTTCGTTACCATAATAAAGCCACCCCAGATGGATTAAACAACGGCTGCAAACCGCCACCTTCCATTGAAAACCCTTAAACCAAGTAAATTCTTCGGTAGCAGGGCCTATGTACCAGCAGCCTATAGCTTTCCTAAAACAACCGATTTCAAAAAGAATGCCTTCGGGATTTGCAAACGTGTGCTGGTGACATCCCAAAACTTCGATCATTTCAGAAATGCTGGTGATAATCTGGTGACATTGTCGACACAGGAGATAACTTTCTCTGCCTGGCTCTTCCAGGGCTGCCTCATCAATAACTAAATTTTTTAGTTTTTCGAGGGATTCTTTTTCCGCGGGCAATCGAAAAAGATGGGGCGAATTCATACATTCCATAATAGTTTGGGCAATTATAAAACTACATTTTTTTATTATAGCATCGTAAAGTTTAAGATACTATTTTGTTATTTCTTGTGTAAATGGACAAAACAGCTTGACGAAGGTTTGAAGAAAGGATAAGAATTTTTAGCTATAAAAACACGCGGGCACTCATTAACCACGAAGGAATTTTTAATGCAACTAACCGATAATCTCAATGATATTTTTTGGCGCTCTTCGTTGTCGGAGAAGCTTTAAGTGATAAAAAAAGTTTAAGTTAAAAAGGGTCCTTAAAAGCTGCTTGCGGCGCTTTTAAAGACCCTTTAATTTTAACACTGGAGTTTTTTAAGAGAAGAAAATCGTTAGGTGAACGGGTTGGGTATTTTGGAACCTATACACCTAAAACAAAGGATGCATTGATGTGGCTTTATACTGATTTCTTCAATGCAGCGCCAGCCTTAAATTTAACGACCTTTCTCGCTTTAATAGTTATCTCTTTTCCAGTTTGGGGATTCCGGCCTTTTCTGGCTTTGCGTTTAGCTACTGAAAAAGTGCCAAACCCAATCAAAGCAATTCTATCCCCTTTCTTAAGCGCTCCTGCTACAGCTTTGGTAAAAGCAGTTAAAGCTTTTCCTGCGGCTGCCTTTGAAACACCCGTGTCTTTTGCCATCTTGTCAATTAATTCTGCTTTTGTCATCTTTTTCTTCCTCCATTTTAAAAAGTTAAAAAATTAACCCTTTTTTCTCTCCTTTAATTTCTATCTCTACTTCTATCTTCTCTCCTCCCATCCTTCTCGTTTTTTCTTCCTTCATGATGATCGCTGCGATAATCACGGGGATACCGTTTTTCTACATCAGAATGCCATTTGTAGGGTTTATCCGTATCCATGTCTATACTTACAAAGCCGCCATCTCTTTGCTGCAGCCCGTGAGGATATGACTTCCCTCGTTTCCACTTGCCTCCCTCATGATAGAAATACAAATTTCTGTCAATATCAAAATATAGAGAAAAGGAAGGATAATAACGGTAATGATGCTTTGCCCGATAACTATGCGCAGGCGACCACGGATATGGATCTCCATAGGACTCATGCACCACGCATCCTGTGCTTAGCAAAAAGATTGTCACCAAAACGCTGAATAAACCTATCAAGGGGCTGCTTTTGTTTATTTCGTTATATTTCATGCTGCCTCCTCAGGGGAATATTTTAAAATTTCAGAAATATTAACCTCTCCGATTGCTGCTGTCAAGGAAAATCAGCATTGTTAACCTTTTTCGACACAAGAAAACGCCGGTCAGCGGAGAAATCAAGGCCCTCAAAGAATAGAAGTAGTGCTCTTTGCATAGGGATGTTCCTTTGATGAGCAAAAAAACATACCCCTTCTTTCTTGTTTGAGGACAAAGAACTGTTTTTAAGCCCCGTTATAATAACAAAAGAAATTTACCCCGTTAGAAATGCCCCGCTTGCCCTGTTAGATATCAAATATCTAACAGAGTGAAGAAGCACGGGGTAAATGCCCCGTGTGAAATTCTTCTAACGGGGTTTAGTCGTGAAAAGCACTGTCGCCTGAATAATGTTGTGATATGAGGTCCAACCCCAGGAAGAATAGTAAGCAGTCTATGAGCGTTTGTAGGGGGATATTTTTTACACCTGTTTTTTCACCGTAAAATTTTTTTCGAGTTTATACATTTTCGCCACGATCCCCCCGTATTCCAGTTCCGAGTAAGGAAGCATGGCTGCTCCGAAAAATCCCTGAGTCCGAATTTCTGTGGCTTTCCCGGCGATTCGGCTTCGAACCCAATCCCGGTAGGGATGGTCAAAAGCATCAGCAGGGGTGGTAAGTCTTCTTTTATGGATCCAAAATGAAAGACAACTTACAACCGGAGGGCCGTCAAAATAGGATACGGTAGAATTTTTTACTACCGGCATTAGAGGGCCAATGTGTGAACCTCGCATAAAACCAGCCACATAATGGCCAATGGTAAAGGGCGCAAGAACCTCGCTGGTAGCAGAAAATACCCCTTGGACTCTTACGAGCAATGGTGAGAAGGGAAAGGCGGCTTACTGTCAAAAAGATTATTGATGATCGCCGCGAGAGAATATGGTTTAGGATTTATTACAGGTTGATAACCAGATCGATATTATTATGCTGCAGCAGTAAACCATTCCGGGACCGCTTTTGTCGTGGCTTTGACGATGTACCGATCGAGTTCACTAAAGGCACCACGCGCAATCAGGGCTTCAACGGTCTTTTCAAGCACAATCATCTTACCGGCAGTGTGAATAATAGCCGGATAGTAATCATTAACAAAAAATTGCTTAAGCCGAAAACGCTTAACGTCGTCACCCGCCATGGTTTTGACTTCCTCCTCGATTTTTGCCTTATCGAAGGCGCGCAACTCGGCTTTAGGCGATCTCATTTTCTCAGCGGTCACATCAAACCCTTCGACACACTTGAAGGTGAGTTGCCAGTGTTCTATATTGCCAAGTGAATTAATCATGAGGGTATTGGTTGTTATAAGTCCCTGCTCGCGTTCAACTTTAACTCCCTCTAAGGGGGGGAAAAAGTAATTATCCGAGATCGCGCAGAAAGCGCTGACTCCTCCTGCAAAAGGATTTTCCATGATATCATTAACGGTAAAAAACGGTTTCTGTTCAAACCGGGCATCTTGGAGTAATATGAGTTCTTCCTCAGTATAATGAAACCGCTCATTCCACAATTCTTCCGGGACAAGATCCTTTCGGGTCAGTGAACTCTGACTTGTAAGCATTCCAAGGCTTTGTCCTCCACGCCACACTAAAGGAAGGGATCCGACAACCCATTCTGCGCTCCCGCCGATCTCACCAATCATGCTGTGTAAGCCACGTCCATCAGGAAAACAAAGACCTGCAAGTCCCATAACCAAGGCGGGAAAAAGATCACCATCCTTGTCAAAAGGAGTGGCGACCCCGAGCGCATTAAGCCTGTCCATAGTCGGATGATGACGCGGCCGGTCAAGAAAGTAGGCAGTGATTTCGGAGAAATCTTTTTTTCCGCAGGCATCAGCGATAATTTTGACTTCCTCCTGGAGATTTGTTTCCCTGGGGTTAAATTCGGAAAACATAGCGCCGGTCATCCAACGCTCCACGTAAATGTCGGGCAGGTGTCTTTTAAAGCCCGATTCAGTAATAAAAAGAGCAGTAAGTGAACTGTGACCTCCTTTGACCGTCTTGCCCGTGCCGTCAATGACATCCGATCCCATGGAAAGTTTGCTCACTTCTTTATTCAATCCACGGCCATAGCGACTGCAGTGCTCATCTTTTCCAAAAAGCGCACCCACCGGGATGGTAGGGTTGCCCCCGATTTCTATTCCGGGTTTTACTCGTACCCCCTCTGTGATGATACTCTCAACAATCACTTCCTCTCCCACATCAAAATTTTCAGTGGTTATTTGAAGCACTTCACTCATTATCTGTGCTGCCGTTCGATCGTTACGCCGTTTTAACCGTTCAATAAGAGCTGGGGTCTGGAGGTCCTTGGGAACATTTTTCAAAGCTCCGAAACCGTCAATAGCAACCGCCACTGCCGGAAGGGCCGCTGCTAAAATCACTGCTTGACGGAGTTGTTTGCTTCTAAAAACACCGAGGTTGGAACGCCCATTGCCGTGATCGTCAATCATGAAAACTGTGCCGTCAATAAGCTCAAGGCCATAAAAGGAAAGCACCTCTTGATGTCGTAAGTTAAAGGTGGACACCTTGTCTTTACTCATTGGAATCAACTCATGACGGCCGTTAAAAGTCAATCTCGCATCAGCAACATTGTAACGCAGGGGATTTATCATGGCGGCACCTCCTAAGCTATTTTCTCGGTAGAAACATCATGAAAATTTTTTCATCTAAGAGCACGAGGAAAGGTCAACTATTTCTTATTGTTAACAAACCAAAATTATCACAATAAATCAAGTAAAAACACCTGTTTTTTTTATAAGACATTTTACAGAGTTATACCAAGTTGCATTCAAAAGTAGATCGAGGCGGCGACGAGGAATCGACGTCGAGGAGTATGACGAGGAGCCAACAAAGATATACAAATGAAGGCGACTTGGTATTAGCCACAAAAATAAAGCAGCTCTTTTCTGCAAAAGCGTTACCGCAGGGGATATGGGAAACAAAAAATAAAAGCTAAGTTGATAGACTGCTATCACCCTTAAAAAGAATATCAGCGCGGGATCGAAATAAAAATAAGGGGTGACCCTGGTTAGGAATAAAAATTATTTGGTAAGTAATTTGCGGAGAACTTTGAGTTCTTTTAATGTAGCCTGTAAAATTTTTTTATAATCGCTTTCGTCAGAATTTACTTGTAAATCCTTTTTTTCCTCTCGAGCTATTTCCTCTAATCGTTTTTTAGCCCCCGCAATCGTATATTGTTCCTCGTAAAGAAGTTTTTTTATCTCAAAGAGTATTTCTAAATCTTTCCTTCGATACAGCCGATGTCTTGATTTTGTCCGGATGGGCTTGATCAGTTTAAATTCTGATTCCCAATACCGTAGAACATATGGCTCTAAGGCGGTCAGTTTGCCAACCTCGCTTATTCGGAAATAGAGCTTATCCGGGATTTTCCCTTCTTCCTTGGTTTTTTCTATAAAGGTTTCGAGAGGTAATAACTTATCGTTCATTGAGCGCCCTCTTCAGTATCGGACTTGATTTAAACGTTAATACTTTGCGAGCAGTTATCTGGATCTCGTCTCCTGTTTGGGGATTCCTTCCCCTTCGAGAGCGTTTTGTCCGGACCACAAAATTACCGAATCCGGAAATTTTTACTTTTTCTCCGTTTTCCAAAGTGTCTTTTAAAGTCTCCAAAACGAGTTCAACAATTCTTGAAGATTCTTCTTTGGATAAACCGACTTTTTCGTAAATACTTTCAATGATATCTGCTTTAGTCATTTTTTTCACCTCTCCTTTATTTTCTTAACTCTATCTCCATGTTATTTTTTAGATGAGAAAGTATCTTTTCAAAAAGCACATTCACTTCCTCATCAGTTAAACTTCGATCTGGGGCCTGAAACATCATCCGAAAGGCCAAACTTTTTTTCCCGCACGGTATTTGATCTCCTTGATAGAGATCAAATACCTTTATATCTTGCAAATACTTAACCTTTGCGCTAACAATCGCTTCCACAATTGTTTGGCACGCAATGCCCTCATCCACGATTAAAGCACTATCTCGTGAGACTGAGGGAAACTTCGGGAGTGGTTTCGCCCCCTTTTCTTTTTTACCACAATAATGGATAATTTTCCCAAAGTCAACCTCAAAAACAAAAATTTTTTTAGAAATTTCCAAATAATCAAGAACATGGGGATGGACCTCACCGATGACCCCTATCAGATCCCCCTCAATGACTATCCGGGAGGATAAACCAGGATGAAAATACGGAATAGACTTATCTATCTGAAAATAAACGTTTTTTAAAGAAAGAACGTGAAAAATATTCTCTAAAAAACCTTTTAAATCATAGAAATCAGTCTCTTCTTGAGGGTTGTTCCAGGCCTCTTCAACCCGAAGACCGCAGACCAAACCACTGAGCATGAGTTTTTCCTGTGGGAGAAGGTTTTTTTCTTCTCGAAAAAAAACCTTCCCCAACTCGAAAATTTTTGGGTCCACGTTTTTATGATTGTGGTTTGTGACGACGGTCAACAAGAGCCCCGGGAGAAGCGTGGTCCTCATCACGGATTGATCTTTAGACAAAGGATTAGAGATACTGATAGAGCGCCAGAAGGGATGATCGTCAGGAATATGGAGTGATTTAACCATCTCCGGAGAAATGAAGCTGTAGGTTATAACTTCGAAAAAGCCATTGTTGCTTAATAGAGATCGGACTTCCGTTTCCTGATAAAAGGAAGCTTTCCCTTTTTCATCAGGGATGTTCATAACCGGCAGAGTTTCGGGAATTTTGTCGTAGCCGTGGACGCGAGCGAGTTCCTCAACCAGATCAATTTCCTCTTTTAAATCTTTTCGGTGAGAAGGGATCGTAACCAGTATTTTTTCCTGGTTGTGCGACTCAACCTTGATGCCTAAACGCTCAAGGTAATTGGTCATGGTTGCAGGAGAAATCTTGGTGCCTAAAATCAGGTTTACCTTCTGGGGGTTAACCCTTACCTGCGGAGGCTTGGGAAAAGGATGTGGACAGGCATCAATGACTCCCCGGGCAACTTTTCCATTCGCTAATTCTGCAATAAGCTGAGCAGCTCGGTTTAAAGCAGGGACAACGAATTCAGGATCAACCCCTTTTTCAAATCTTAAAGAAGACTCGGTTTTAATCCCTAATTTCCTGGAGGTCTTCGAAATATTTTGAGGATTGAAATAAGCACTTTCTAAAAGAAGCGTGGCGGTTTTTTCGGTCACTTCCGTATTAAGACCCCCCATTACTCCTCCAAGAGCAACCGACTTAGAAGAATCACAAATCATGAGCACGTCTCCATCGAGAAGGCGTTCTTTATTATCGAGGGTAAAAAATTTCTCCCCGGGTGCCGCCTTTTTAACGATTATTTTCCCGTGCTCCACAAGAGTATAATCAAAGGCATGCATTGGTTGCCCCCACTCAAGGAGGATATAGTTGGTTATATCCACCACATTGTTTATGGATCGGATACCTGCCAACTCCAATCTCCGCCTCATCCACAGAGGGGAAGGTTTTATTGAAACATTGGAGACATAACGGGCAGTGTATCGGGGGCACAGTTCGGGTGCTTCAAGAGCCACGTTTATGAACTTTGCAACCCCTTCTTCTTCCTCAACCACGTTAACTGAGGGTAACGTAACGCACGTGTCATAGAAAGCTGCTACTTCTCTGGCGATCCCGATCATCGAGAAACAGTCAGCCCGATTAGGGGTTAAATCAATTTCCAATACATAGTCCTTGAGCATCAAGGCTGACGCTAAATCTTTTCCGATTTCCAGGTCTGAAGAAAGGATCATGATGCCGGGAGACTTTTCTTCAAGCTTAAGCTCTTCTTCTGAACAAAGCATGCCCTCGGAAAAGACCCCTCGGATCTTTGAAGCTTTGATTTTAACTCCATTAGGTAAGGTGGTTCCTACCGGAGCGAGGGCTACCGTATCTCCCGCTTTCATGTTGTGGGCTCCACAAACTATACTTAAAACCTCTTTGCCGTCAAAAACCCGGCAGAGGGATAGTTTGTCTGCATTGGGATGAGGAGAAATCTCCTTAATGCCGGCTACCCGAATATGTTCAAACTCTTCTCCGATGCAGGAGAGACTTGAAACCTCTAAACCCGCCATCGTTAAACGATGCGCGAGTTCTTCCGGTGTCGCTTCAAAATTGACATATTCTTTTAACCAGTTATAACTAACTAACACAGTGATGCCCTTACACAGAAGTATATTTTAGAAGTTATTCACAGTCTCATAATAATAATGACATTGTTTTATAAAATCCCTCCTTACCTCCCTTTATCAAAGGGAGGTAAAACACCCCTCTTTGGAGATTGTGTCACAAGTCAATTCATGGTTCGACAAGCTCACCATGACCGTTAAAAATCAATGGGTTAGCCGTCACCCTGAGCGTGTCAAAGGGTGAATGGCTAATTGCGACACAGCCTCTTGGTAAAGAGGGGACGGGGGAGATTTTCATATGCATGTCAATTCAATTTTGAGACCCTTAATCATTATTCAAAACAAATGATTTGTTGGCTGTTTTAGTTATCGGAGCAAAAAATATCATGGTACGGACAACAGTCACCTGCTAAAACTGCCTTAAAAATCTCAGGTCGTTTTCAAAAAAAAGTCGGATGTCGTTTATCCCAAACTTCAGCATGGCAATCCGTTCAATGCCCATGCCAAAGGCAAAGCCGGTCACGTTTTCCGGATCATATCCTACCATCCGAAAAACCGCTGGGTTTACCATGCCTGAGCCTAAAATTTCCAGCCAGCCGCTTTGCGAGCAAACCCGACAGCCTTTCCCTTTACACATCACACATTGGATGTCCACCTCGGCACTCGGTTCAGTGAAGGGGAAAAAGCTGGGACGAAAACGGACCAGCGTATCAGGAGCAAACATCCGGTGGATAAAAGCGGTTAATACCCCTTTGAGGTCTCCGAATGAAACCTGTTCATCAACCAAAAGGCCTTCAACCTGATGGAACATAGGGGTGTGGGAAATATCAGAATCGCGACGATAAACTTTTCCCAGGCAGATAATCCTGACCGGAGGAGGTTGTTTTTCCATGACCCGAATCTGCACTGGTGAGGTATGGGTGCGAAGGAGAACCTCGTCGGAAATATAAAAAGTATCATGCATGTCCCGGGCAGGGTGATGCTTGGGGATATTAAGGGCTTCAAAATTATAATAATCCAGCTCTACCTCCGGGCCTTGAGCGAGGCTGAAGCCGAGGGAGGTAAAGATTTCAACCACTCTCTCAGTAATTTGGGAGAGAGGATGTTTTGCCCCCAAGGGAATGAGGCGACCCGGGAGCGTGACATCAATGCGCTCTTGTGCAAGGCGTTCATCCTGGTGTTTTCGGATGAATCGTTGAAGTGCCTCGGCAATCCCTTGCTCTAAAGCTTGCTTAAGCTGGTTAGCTAATCCGCCGATTAAAGGTCTTTCTTCTTGGGGAATGTCCTTGAGACCTTTAAGAAGAGTTGTTATTTTCCCCTTTTTCCCGAGGTAACGAATCCGGATATCCTCTATCTGGCCCTCTTCGCCGGCGTCCTTTAATTCTTTTTCCGCCTCGAGCCTAATACTATTAATTTTTTCTTGCATAAAACTCGATAATTCTGACTTTAGTGTTTTCCGGTTCGGATGCTCACATTATCAAAACCAAGCTTGATATAGAATCAAAAACCAATAATTTTTATTGGCTGATCAAATTTCTGAAATTCAGGGTAATGAGAAATAAGTCAGGAAGATTGGTGCCGTTTAATGTGGCGTGAGCTAAACATGTTGCTTCGCCAGAGCGGCAATACTGGAAAATACTTGAGGATCATTGACCGCTAAATCAGCTAATATCTTCCGATCAAGAATCACGTGTGCTTTTCTTAACCCCATGATCAGCTTGCTGTATGGGAGGTTATTGATCCGAGCCGCAGCATTAACCCTCGCAATCCAAAGACTCCTGAATTCACGCTTCTTAACTCTTCGATCCCGGTAGGCGAATTTTAATGCCCGATCAACTGCCTCAGATGCGCTTCGGAGAAGGCTTCCCCGTGCGCCTCGATAGCCCTTGGCAAGCTTAAGAATCCTTTTCCTTCGCTTTCGGGAGGCGACATTGTTGGTTGCTCGTGGCATGGCATTTTTTTCCTTTCTTTTTTTATTAAGCTGTATGTGGTTAGTTGCGCGTTGTGCGTCGTATGGTGTTTTTAAACCACACAAACAAAACCCAACCGGCAACGACACCTTTTTTCAACCCTTACTTGTAGGGAATCAGTCGTCGAATATTTTTTTCATCCCGTTTATTGATTAAAGCCGATTTTCTCAAAGCCCGTTTCCTTTTGGGCGCTTTTTTGGTTAAGATGTGGCTTTTATATGCTTTTTTCCGTTTTACTCTACCCTTGCTGGTCAAGCGAAAACGTTTAGCAGCACCCTTGTTAGTTTTTAATTTTGGCATCAGGGTTACTCCTTTAAAATAAAAAAAAATCCTCTTTTTCTCCGAAGAGTTCCTTTATCACCAACAACTCGTGGGAGCAATAATCTTTTTCGATTTTTTCGTTTGCTGAAAGGTAGACTCAACTCTTAGGAGCCACCATCATCGTCATAAAACGACCTTCCAGCTTGGGACCTTGTTCAATGACCGCCACTTCTTTAATTTCTTCCACAATTTTGGCCATCATTTTTTCGCCCAAGTCAATGTGCGCCATTTCCCGGCCTCTAAATTGTAAAGAAATTTTAATTTTACTCCGGTTAGCCAAAAATTTTTTCAGATTACGGATCTTAAAAAACAAGTCGTGTTCTTCCGTCCTGGGTCGGAGTTTAATCTCTTTGACTGTGGTAACTGAATGAACTTTCTTTTTCCGGTTCTCCTGAGTTTTTTTCCGCTGCTGGTATTTGAATTTTCCGTAATCCATTATCCGGCAGACCGGAGGATTGGCGTTAGGCGCCACTTCAACCAAGTCTAAACCTTGTTCCTCAGCGCGCCGCATAGCTTCTTGGGGAGGCATAACCCCTAACTGTTTTCCCTCCATATCAATCACAAGGATCGCTGGACAGCGAATCTCATAATTTATTCTGTTTTTCTCGGTAACTATTCCGATCACCTCCTCCCTAAAAGATTAGTTCTGTTTTTAAATTATTCAGAAAATTATCTAAACTCATAAATTTCAAATCGTTACCCTCTCGGGTGCGGGGAGATACTCCTCGGTTTTCTACTTCCCGGTCGCCAATGACCAGCATATACGGGATTTTTTTTAGCTGCGCTTCCCTAATCCGGAAACCCAGTTTTTCATTTCGAAAATCTTTTTCTACCCGCAAATTTTTTTCTTTGATTAAGTGATAAACCTCTTCACCATAAGCGTGCTGCCGCTCAGTGATGGGAAGAACAACCATCTGCACCGGAGCGAGCCACAAGGGGAACGCTCCTCCATAATGTTCAATTAAAACCCCTAAAAAACGCTCCAACGCCCCCAGGATTACTCGATGAATCATAACCGGTCGGTGACGCTCCCCATCAGGGCCAACATAAGTTAAATCAAAGCGTTCAGGAAGAGTAAAATCACATTGGATCGTAGAACACTGCCAGGCTCGTCCCAAACTATCTTTTAGTTTAACATCAATTTTTGGCCCGTAGAAAGCGCCGGCGCCTTCGTCAATGGAAAAAGGAATTGCTGTTTCTTTCAGCACATCCATAAGCGCCTGGGTGGCATTTTCCCAGTCCTCATCGCTGCCGATAGATTTTTGGGGACGAGTACTAAGCTCCATCTCATAAGAGAAATCAAATATTCTCATAACATCCCGCACAAAGTCAATAATTCCTTTTATTTCATTTTTAAGCTGATCCGGGGCGCAGATGATATGGGCATCATCCTGCGTAAATTCTCTCACTCGTAACAACCCGTGGAGCACCCCGGTTTTTTCATGGCGATGAACAGTTCCCAGCTCAAAATACCGGATAGGTAAATCGCGGTAACTTCTTATTTTCGTTTTATAAATCATCATGTGGGCCAGACAATTCATGGGTTTTAGACCATATTGCTGGTTTTCGATTTCCGTAAAATACATATTTTCCCGGTAATGATCCCAATGGCCGGATTTTTTCCATAAGTCCAGTTTAAGAATCTGGGGGCCTTTCACAATCTGGTAGCCTCTTTTTAAGTGCTCTCTTTTTTCAAAATCTTCAAGAAGAGTTCGTAACAGTGCTCCGTTGGGATGATAAAGGATCAACCCGGCTCCGGCTTCATCGTGAATGCTAAAAAGATCAAGCTCTTTTCCCAGTTTCCGGTGATCCCGTTTTTTCGCTTCTTCCAGGCGATTGAGGTGCTCTTCAAGTCCTTTTGGAGTGGGAAAAGCAGTGCCGTAAATCCGCTGAAGCATCGGGTTTCGTTCATCACCCCGCCAATAAGCGCCAGCAACCCCGGTAAGTTTAAAAGCCTTAACCCAGCCGGTAGAAGGCAGATGCGGCCCTCGGCAAAGATCAACAAAACCACCGTCCCGATAAAAGGAAACCTTTTCATCGGGAAGTTCGCGGAGGATCTCTACCTTATAACCTTCATTGCGGTCCTGGAAAAATTTTATGGCAGTTTCGCGATCCATTTCATCCCGGACAAAAGGATAATCCCGGTCAATGATCTCCTGCATCTTTTTTTCAATGACTTCTAAGTCTTCAATATTAAACGGCCGAGTGTAGTCAAAATCGTAATAAAACCCGTTTTCAATCGCCGGCCCAATAGCGACTTTGGCGCCTTTAAATACCTCCTGAACTGCCTGGGCCATAATGTGGGAGGCGCTGTGTCTTAAGATATCAAGGCCTTTCTCTGAGTCGATGCTGATAAACTCTACTTCCGCACTTTCAGATACCGGAAGAGAAAGGTCGCGCATCTCCCCGTTTACTTTACCGGCGATATCCTTTTGGTCCGCTTTCCCTTGCAGGGCGATGATCTCGGTAAGGGTCATTCCTTTTGGGAAGTCCTGCTCTGTGCCGTCAATGAATTTTATGAAAATTTTTTCCGCCAAATATTTCACCATTGGTTTCAAGGTGACAACAAAAAGGCATCATACATGGAAAACCAGTCATGATGCCACCCCGATAACAAAATAAAACTGGTTAAAAAATAGGCACGGGCGGTTTCGAACCGCCGACTTCTACCGTGTCAAGGTAGCGCTCTCCCACTGAGCTACGCGCCTAAAAAAACATAAAATCAAATAAGTTAAAAACTAACCCGGGAACAATCCTTGGGGTAATCAAACAGTTAATAAATTGAAATTATTCTATTTTATAATTTTGCCCAATGTCAAGAAATAAAAAAAACTGATTTTTTTCCAAAAGTTTACCCCGTTAGAAAGCTTTCCCATGGGGAATTTACTCCGTGTGAAAAAGTGTAAGAATCTTTAATTTTATCCGGTGCTTCTTCACCTCGTTAGATCGGTAGATTATTTAATATCTACTGTGGCAAGCGGGGCCTTTCTAACGGGGTAAACTTTTTTACCCTTAGCCACAGAAAAATCCTAAGTAAAAAAGCTTTTAAAAAACATTACATTTTTTAGCTTGACAAAAAAAGAATTTAAGATACTTTACTCCTCTTAATTTTTTTTTGTCTAAAGAGAACTCGTCAATAAAAGAAAAGGAGAGAGCGTATGAAAAAGATTTTTGTAGCAGCGATAGTGATGTTTTGTGTTGTAGTGGCTTTGGCAGGTGCCTCGTATGCCTGGCAGGGCAGAATGTCAGGTATGGGAAAACCCTTGGGTCTGATCGAGGATGAGTCTGATTTTCTCATTCATCCGGCCCAGATCGCTTCCGGAGAAGGGATAAAATATTATCTTGATTATGGGTTTACCTACACGGGCTTGATCCACATGGATTCGAAGATTGATGTGGGGATTCCTGGCATCTTTTCATTGCCAATATTGGACAACAATCTCACCTCGGGCCATACCACTGAGCACAATACCCTTGTCGGCGCTTCATTCCCTTTTGCCAAAGGGAGAATGGGTGTTTTCTTTGGCTATGATAAGCAAAACGGGGATATGGACAGTGATGTAAAAATATTGGGCGATGATTTCGGCTTAGATTCCAATGCATCAACCCGTCTGGATAATTATGCTTTAAAATTCATTTACGGCCAGCCGGTAAAGGGCATGAACCTCGGTGCTGAGCTGGGAGTGGCTTATCGGAACGAAAAACAAGATGACACTCTCAACTTGTCGCTAGGGGGCCCAGCATCATTAAGTCTTGAAGGTATAGGAGCCACACTGCCTTATATGGTTCCTTTTAATTCCAGCTATTGGGAATTATCCGGAAAACTGGGATTAAACAAAAAACTCAACAAAACCGACATTGATTTAAGTGTGTACGGCGCCGGCATTCTCTCTGCGGATTCGGAAAACCAGTACCTTTTAAAAGGAAGCGAGGACATCTCTATCATAAATTCGGGACTTGGATACCGCGACGCCATGAATGGAGATGTCCGGGGCTATCGGGTCGGCTCTGATCTTTGGATCCGGCACCACGTTAATGAAAGTCTTTCCCTTCCCTTCCTGGTAAGTGTTGAGTATACCAAAAAAGACCGGGACGGCGATGGGCTCATACTCCCGTTCGCATATGGAACAGCACCGCTTCCTGATCCTTTGAATGTTAATCTTAAATATAAAAATATCGCAAAGACCCTGAATGTTAAAGTAGGAGGCGGAGTGGAAAATGCGCGCGAGGGTTGCGGCCGGGTTGGAGCCGGACTTTATTACAATTATATCCAGTCACGCGATAAAATCGATATTTTGGGCGAATACGTGGGTGAAAACCGAAGGTTCGAGGGTGACTACCTTTCTGCTAATATTAATAAATTTCCTTATCATCAAGAACACCGGCTGGTGCTGAACCTCGCGGGTGAGCAAGTGGTATGTGATGACTTCACCGTGCGCGGAGGAATGAATTTCTTCTATGGCTGGGTGGTGTCCGATGATTATGGCGGTTCCGCTGTTGCTAATCTTGGAGGTTTTGGTGTAACTGGCTCCGGCAAAGCTTCCCTGCCGCTCGACGGCAGAACCTGGGGACTTGAAGGTTCCTTGGGAGCGACCAAGAAGTTTTGTGGTTTAACCTTTGAGCCTTTTATCAGAGGCGGCTACCAGGTGTTCGACACGGATGGATCAACTAGTTTTGGTCCTATTTCTGTCGGTTTGGACAAGAAAAAGGCGGAGTGGTTTACCGGCGCCGGTCTTTCCGTGTTGTTCGGCAAATAAATTTTTTTTGTACTGATAAGAAAAAGACCCAAGGGCGGGAGCAATCCCGCCCTTTTTTATTAGTGTAATCCAAGGGCATAGGACTATTTTTTTATGGTTGACAAAAATTATTTTTCAACCTACTGTCTTTATAAAACTTACAACCTATTTTTTTGTCAGAGAGAAGTTGTCAATAAAAGAAAAGGAGAAGAGAGCATGAAAAAGTTTTTTGCAGCGGTTCTGATGTTTTTTGTAGTGGTGGCTTTTGCAGGCGCTTCCTATGCCTGGCAGGGCCGGATGGAGGGTATGGGGAAACCATTGGGACTGATAGAGGATGAATCCGACTTTCTTATTCACCCGGCCAAAATCGCTTCCGGGGAAGGGATAAAATATTATCTTGATTACCAATTCATCTACACGGACTTGATTCACTGGGACTCTAAGCTTGATTGGTATGATGCAGGAGTGCCCGATGATTATTACCATAACAATGCTTCTTCTGCCCACCAGTATGATCATAATTCCCTAATTGGGGCTGCGCTCCCTTTAGCCAAAGGGAGGCTGGGAGTTTTCTTCACCTATGATAAGCAGATAGGTGATTTTGATGGAAATACGAATTATGAAGGCTATCCCGGAAAATTTGACACTGGCAGCCATCTTGATAACTACGCCTTAAAATTTATCTACGGCCTCCCGCTGAAGAGCATGGACCTGGGTTTAGAGTTGGGATTTGCCTACCGGAGCGAGAAACAGAAAGAATGGTTCCGGGAGAATGACCATGAACTTGATGTCAAAAATAATGTGTGGCCCTGGGAATATTTTGATGGAGGATTTTTCCCTTTTATGATTCCGTACGACTCCAGTTACTGGGAACTG
>DATEXU010000015.1:0-9605 GCA_035256645.1 Thermodesulfobacteriota bacterium
TTTGACATGATTGACTGTCAGGTGAGTACTGCCAACCTCCTCAGGTTCGGCGCTCACGAAATCTCCCGCTCCCGATTTTTAAAGCGTCTTGCAAAGGCTCTCCACTATGAAACCTTAGGAGGTCGGTGGCAGCTACCGGAAAAATTTTCTCTCTAAACGTTACTGATGCCAAGTTGCATTCAAAAGCAGATCGAGGCGGCGACAATCAAAACGTGAAAAGTGAGACGTGAAGTGTGAAGTGTTTTAACACCTTACGTTTAACTTTTTACGATTTACGAAAACTGACGAGAAGATAACAAAGATATGCAAATGAAGGCGACTTGGTATCACACCTGCTTCTCTCATCCTGAACTTTCCTGATCAACTGTTACTGCGATACAGGAGCCGAGGATAAGTATTGACCCAACAATCGCTCCTGCAGAAAGGCGCTCGTTAAATATTAATAGTCCCGCGCAAAAGTTGAGCCCCGGCACTAATAGACTCAAAAGAGATCCCGGGGCTACTGAAAGATAGCGGTACCCTTCAGTCATGAGGAGCTGACCGATCGTGGCAAAAATACCAATGCCAAGTAAAAAAACACCCCCCGAATATCCTATCGCGCGAGACACAAGATTGGCGGGCAAAATCATGAGCCATATGCCAACAACACATTGGGCAAAGAATATGGCATAGGTAGAATCAGTCTCATGGAGACGTTTGATTGAAACTACTGCCATTCCCGAAAAAATAGCGCCAACCACGGCCAAGACTTCATATTTCCCAAATTTGCCGAAGGTAGTTATCCCCGCGGTTCCTTCGCCGGTAAGAAGATAGATGCCGATAAAAGCGATTGCAATCGCGACCCACTTTAAAACGCCAATTTTTTCTTTAAGAAAAAGAAAGCTCATAATGCTGGCAAAAATGGGGTAGGAATAGCTGATGATTGTCCCCTTAGCTATGCCCAACTTCATGATTGATAAAAAAAGGAAAAAGACACCTGCTCCACCCGTCAAGCCGCGAAAAAACAAAAGCCAGCCGTTCACAAAGTGAAGGTTTAGCTTACCAAATAAGGCAGCGATGCCCAGCAAGCCCAAGCCAATAATAAATCGAAAGAGCGCCGTCAGGAAAGGATCAATAAAGGAAGCATATTTTATGAGGCTGGCCATCACGCAAAAGGCGACAGCTGACCCACCCATCAACATTAAGCCTTTCATGGGGTGGCCCTTGCTAATCATTCTATAAACCTGCCTTTACACATCCTTTTTATGATGCTCACGATAAGAAAAGTTTTTATACCAAGTCGCCTTCATTTGCATATCTTTGTTGTCTCCTCGTCAGTTTTCGTAAATCGTAAAAAGTTAAACGTAAGGTGTTAAAACACTTCACACTTCACGTCTCACTTTTCACGTTTTGATTGTCGCCGCCTCGATCTGCTTTTGAATGCAATTTGGTATTAGGGGGATAATAACTACCTGAAGAGGAAGGTCTTGTTTAGTCCCTGAAAAATTTCTGGTTAAGCGATTCCCACTAATTCAACCTCAAAGAGCAACGCCTCACCGGCTAAGGGGTGGTTAGCATCAATAGTGACCATATCTCCATCTATGCTGGTAATGAGCAAGTCTAAAACTTCTCCATCCGGCACAGTAATCTGCAAGGGTTGTCCGATAGTTGGAGTAATATCAGAAGGAAAATGATTTTTTTCTACTGTCGCGACCAATTCCTCGCGCCTGGATCCATAGGCTTCTTCCGGCAAAACAGTAAAGGTCTTTATATCCCCGTTCGTCATTCCAATAATTTCTTTTTCAAAACCAGGCATCATTTCGCCGGCGCCGATGGTAAATTCAAGCGGCTTGCTGTCTTTTGAACTATCAAATACCTTGCCGCTTTTCAGCTTGCCGGTGAAATGTACTTTTACTTTATCACCATTTTTTGCTAAACTCACTAAACCCTCCGATTAAAACTTAATAAAATAGCCCTCACCTTATAAGAATTAAATAAATAATCAAGTTTTTATCCGTAGGAAAAATGATTTTTTTAATTAAAAATATATCAATTGATATATTTTTGTTGATAAAACAATCTTATGATATATTATTAATTTGTACATAATAATTTTCTTTTTAAGAGGAGATCGGTTGATTGCCTGAAGAAAAAGAAACCAATGTCAGGGCATTCTTGAAGGAATTCAAAAAAATTATGGTTAAGGGGCGGGGGTTGGATATTATACCCAGACGTGAAACAATGGGAGCCTTAGCTGACTTGGGACTTACCAAAAACAATTTAAAGGAAGAAATAATGGCTCTCTATCGGTTGAGGATTATTGTGAAGGTCCTGAACCAGATCGGGATAGAGCAGGTAACATATGGATATTCGGAAAACAGATATTCGGAAAAGAAATTTATATAAAATTAAAAATCGCCCAGATAGGGGAAGAAAAGATTGCCAAATGTTTATCTTTCCATCCTTCAAGTTATCCGCTTTGTTTCCCTTATCGCGCGAAGAAAAGGAGGGATGACACATGAGAGGCATCTGTCCTAACTGTGAAAAAGAAAACGAACTTAAATTGATTCGCAAAGAAGAAGACATCGAAGTCCGGAAAGAACTTATTAAGGTTGAGGTGAACTATTATAAGTGCGCGGGGTGTGGAGAGGAGTTTGAGGACCCGCGCTCCGATGATGATCCTTTGGACAAAGCTTATAGAGAATACCGTCGCCGTCATTGCATGCGCCAGCCTGAAGAAATTAAAAACTTTCGAAAGAAATACGGGCTTACCCAAAATGAGATGAGCCACCTTTTGGGATGGGGCGGAGCAACCTTGAGCCGTTATGAAAACGGAGCTTTGCAAGATGAGACGCACGAAAAGACGTTGCGTTTAATTATGGAGGGACGGAATCTTCTAAAATTGATTGAAGAAACGCCTGACGCCCTTTCTTCAGAAAAAAAAGACCGTCTTATCAAGGAGCTTAGAGCAGCAGAAGAAGAGACTTGTTCCCTTGAGCGGGTCTTTGAGGAACGCTTTGGCAATTATGAGACAAATGAATTAAGCGGCTACATAAAACTCAATCTGGCAAAGCTTTTCAATGCTATTTTGTTTTTCTGTAAAGGCGGAGTTTATAAAACCAAACTGAATAAGCTTCTTTTTTATGCTGACTTTAAACACTTTAAAGACTACTCTATATCTATTACCGGAGCGCGTTATGCGCACATGCCTTTTGGGCCAGCACCAGATAAGTATAGCCACTACCTTGCCACGCTTGTTGAAAATGGGGATATCGAAGTGGAGGAGGAAGAATATTCCAATGGAGTTATGGGCGAAGTTTATTCTTCAAACAAAGAGCCTGGCTTTCCCTTATTTTCTGATAGCGAGTTAAAAATCCTCGCTTCAGTAAAGGTACATTTCCAAAACTTTACCGCAAAAAAAATAACTGACTTCTCTCATGGGGAAAAAGGGTATAAGGAAACTCCCCTCGGAGGGCTCATCTCTTATGATTACGCCGAAGCATTACAAATATAGGAGGTGAAAAATTATGGCAAAAAATCCACCTGTCGGTGATGACCATCGGAATGGAGAAAAAATTGACTGATTTCTCTTTAGCAGGTTATTGAAAAACTCATAAATATGCAAAGAGTCATGCTGAACTTGTTTCAGCATCCGATAAAGTCAATACGTTATAAGACCCTGAACCAAGTTCAGGGTGACAAAATAATAGTTTTTCAACAGCTTGGTAGGTGGTATAATTTTTTCGAAAAAAGAGAAAATGAACTACCCCGCCGCAAGCAGCGGGGTATCAAAGAATTTAAATTCTGTCATTCCGCACTTGATGCGGAATCCAGAAAGTAAGGCAAAGCGACTAAACACTTTTTTATTAGCTCCTGATGCCCACCCTCTGGATTCCCACGCCAGTGCCCTTCAGGGTATTCGTGGGAATGACGTGTGATAACCCTGTAGCAAGCTACCGGGAATTATCAAGTTAAAACAAGAGGTGTATGCAATGACCAAAAAAGAAATGGAAACCATAGAAACAAACAAAGAAAAAATAAAAAAGATTATTCCGCTTCTTAAAAAGATGCACCCTCAGGCACATTGTGAACTTGACCATCACAATCCCTTGGAGCTTCTTATCGCCACCATCCTTTCCGCCCAGTGTACTGATAAAAGAGTAAATCAGGTTACTCCCTACCTATTTAAAAAATATCCCCTTGCGAAGGCCTACGCTGAATCTGGTCCCGGAGAACTGGAAGAAGAGATTAAATCAACCGGCTTTTTTCGCAACAAGGCAAAAATGATCCGGGAATCCACCCGCGAACTGGTGACCCGCTTTGACGGCAAGGTACCGGATCGCTTGGAAGACTTGGTCACCCTGCCGGGAATCGGCCGGAAGACGGCTAATGTCATCTTAGGTACAGCCTTTGGTGTGCCCGGAATCGTGGTTGACACCCATGTGCTTCGGGTAAGTGAACGTCTGGGTTTAACAAAAAATACTGACCCGGTAAAGGTGGAGTTTGATTTAATGGAGATTGTGCCGAAAAAGGTGTGGATCGATTTTTCCCACCTCCTTGTCTTTCACGGCCGGTATATCTGCAATGCCCGCAAACCGTTTTGTGGCCAATGCGCTCTTACCCCGTATTGCGGCTACTTTCAAAAACCTCTGTCCTTAAAAAAATAAGACCCTCGTCTTTGGAATCCCTTTCGTTTGGGAATAAGGCTTATGAGTATCATTCCAATAATAAAGCCACCCACATGGGCCCACCAGGCTACTCCGCCGCTCCCTGTTTGCGCGGTTGCCGCAATTGATAGGGTTCCGCTAAAAAACTGGAGCACAAACCAAAAGACCAAGAGAATAACCGCAGGTATTTCAATCACCGTAAGATAAAAAAAGATCGGCACCAAGGTTGCCACGCGGGCAAACGGAAACGAGATAAGATAAGCGCCTAATACTCCGGCAATCGCGCCACTTGCACCAACACAGGGCACCGTAGAGTTGGGGTTTAGAATAACATGGGCCACAGCCGCGCCGATGCCGCACACTAAATAAAAGATAAAGAACCGCACATGCCCCAGACGATCCTCGATATTATCTCCGAAAATCCAGAGGTACCACATGTTGCCGATGACATGAAACCAGCCCCCATGAAGAAACATGGAGGTAAAGAAAGGAAAAAAAATGGACCTTAATGATATTCCCGGGCTTTCTCCAAAGAAAACAATCTGGGCGGGGATTAAAGCATAGCGATGAAAAAAGGGGGTCAGGTTTTCCCTCAGCGAAAGCTGATAAATAAAAACCAACACATTGATAACAATCAAGAGAACAGTTATAAGAGGAAACTTTCCAGAAGGATTTTTGTCGCGTAAAGGAATCATTATTTCGTTAAGGTTCCTCTGCCCATAAACGTAACACCCGGCAAAGCAATCCAGTCAAAAAGAATTTTTATTTAGCCTGCTTCCTCGAGAGTACATCTCGATGAGATGCCCGGGCAAGCGAAATTTTAAAACGTCCCCAATTGGCACGAACTAATTTTGATCCCTATCTTTTCACATGCCGAAGAAATCATCATCTTCGGTACTTTGAATTTTGCCGCCAATGTAAAAGCTGCAGCACAGGAAAGGCGGCCATTGACAAGTTCTTTCTGAATCGCCTTCTCTAAATCCGGTGCAACCGACTCCGCAGGTTTCACAATTCTCCCTTGGGGTGTATATCCCATGAGTCCGAGTTGACATTTCAAGATGGGAAGCTCCAGAAGGTCCGCATTGCGGCCTACGTCAGTGGGCGAAACTGATAAATCCCCGGCAATCTTGAAAGCGATTGCGCAGAAAAGCCCCCCTTCGAGCACCTGATCGCGAATCTCTTGAGCAATCCCTTCATCTATCGTGACACCAGGATGTTTTTGCGCAAAGTGGCCTTTATTGTGCTTTGTCATAAATTTTTTCCTCCGTTCATTTAATGGGATTTTCTCTTTTAAACCTGTCTCACATAAATATGCGACGCCATCTCTTTGTCAATGGCAAACTGACTTTTTCCCACTTGAATCACGTACGAGGGAAACTTCTGAAGGAGCAGGATTTCAGTTTTAGGCAATACGCCCATTGCGATCATCTTCTGAAGAATATCCCGGTTTCCGGTTTGCAGGTATGCTACTTTTCCCCCCTTTTTTATCTCCAGTTCAGTTAAAGGCATAATAATTTTTTTGAGGTATTCTTTGGAAGCGCCCCGGCAGCAACTCCCCGGTGGAATCGGTTTCCCATGAGGGCAGGTTTTTGGATGACCCAAGAGAGTACAGATGTTTTTTTCCAGGTCCCTATGAATGAGATGCTCAAATTTACAGCTTGTTTCATGAATCAATTTCCTCTTTTCAACAAACACATCCGTCATAAGCCTCTCCGCCAAACGGTGCCGCCTGATACACTTCTGGGCTTCCATTTTACCGGTTTCAGTCAACCCAAGTTGGTTTTCCTTAATAAAGACATATCCCATTTTTACTAAATCCTTTACTGCTTCATCATCCTTTAAGAGGCTGAAGTCACTTTTATCCTTTTGCCCCTCCACCGTAATAATCCAGAGCGATTCCAAAAGTTCTTCAACCCTCTCTTTGCGTTCCAACATGTCTTAATCTCCTCTTGCTTATAAGCTGATCCCAAGGTTATTTAATACCAGATTAACCATAAAAGCAACCGCAAAGGCAACCACTAAGGTAAAAAGCGATATCCCCACTCCCGTCTTCCACCCCCGTTCCTTCAGGTTCATCAAAAGCTGAGCAACACAGGGAAGAAATAAGGTCAACGCTACGCAGGCTACCAGAAGCTGGTCTCCGGTCAATAAGCCATCTTTATGGAGGTCATAAAGACCGGCTGCTCCATAGTCACGCCGGAAAAAGCCAAAAAGGAATACCTGAGCTGCCTCCTCCGGAAGCCCAATCATCGTTACCGGTTTGGTAAATAAGAAAATCAAAAAATCAAAGAGACGTGTCAGCTTACCCAACCAGATTAAAACGCTTGCCAAGAGAAACAAGGGCAGAATCTCCCAAAAATACCACTTCACCCTCGTATAGGTCTTGGTTAAAATATTGCCCAGATGAGGCAACCTCAGCGGCGGGATTTCGATATAAAATGACGGCCTTTCACCGGGAAGAAGCTTGGCGGTTAAAAATCCGATAAACAAAAATACCATCATAATAATTCCCGCCCAGAGCACCATCGCTTTAGGATGTCCCCCGAGCAGCGCTAAGATTACTCCTAATTGCGCGGAGCACGGAACTGCCAGAGCTAAGAGCATGGTAGCGATAAGCCGTTCCCGCTTCGTAGGAAGGGTCCGGGTAACTAACGTGGCCATTGTTGCGCAACCAAATCCTAACACCATCGGAATGACTGCCCTCCCGCTGAGGCCGATTTTTTTAAAGGTCCGGTCAATCAGCATTGCCAAGCGGGGAAGGTAGCCGGTATCTTCAATGACTGAAAAGACAAGGAAAAAGAACGTAACGATAGGAAGAATAAGCGCTACTGCGTATCGTAGCCCGAGGGTTAAAATGCCGTACTCTCCCACCATAAGGTCCTGAAGGATCCTCCAGGGAATAAAGGAAGAAAATATTTTTACCAAGAGAGGATTAAGGTAGCTATCATAAATCGTCTCTTCAATATACCCTACGACAGTCCCGGCTCCAAAGACTCCCACAAACTTATAGAGTCCGAAATAGAGAATCAAAAAAAGCAGGGGGAACCCTGTTAAGGGATGCATCATCAGAGCGCTTATTTTTTCAGCAACCCCTTGTTTCTTTTCCTTTATTTTTACGACCCGGTTGATGATCCTTTCTGCTTCGTCACGGCGGCGCAGAGCAATTTCATATTCAATCGGATAAGCATAGTGCGCTTTTACTCCAGAAATGATTTTTTCAATGTGGTCTATAATCGTCGGCTGGCTTTCCTTCACCATGTCTTTTATCTCTTGATCCTCTTGGAGCAATAAAAGACCAAGAGCTCGACGTGATAGCGAATACTTGTCGTGGAGTAATCCTTCAATTGTTTCCAAAGCTATTTCTAAAGAGTGTTCTATCGGCCCATCATGGTTTTTGTCGAATTGCATATCCTACGATCCTCTCCTTAAGGATATCCATCCCCTTTTTCGTGGTTGAAATCGTCCCCACCACCGGAATCCCAAGGAGTTTCTCTAAAAGGGTAAAGTCAATTTTTATCCCGGCTTTTTGGGCTTCATCCATAATATTTAAAACCAAAATGACGGGAAGTCCGGCTTCGATGAGTTGAAGGGTGAAGGCTAACATTCTTTCTAAGTTTTTAGCATCAACAACATGTAAGACGATGTCGGGCCTCCCTTGAATTAAAATCTTTCTTCCTACCCGCTCCTCTTCAGTGATGGGAATTAGCGAATACATCCCGGGAGTATCTATGACCTCAAATCTCTCCCCCTTGACGTCTGCAAATCCGCTGGTAACTTCGACCGATGTCCCGGGGTAATTGGAAACCGTAACATAATTATTCGTGAGATTATTAAACAAGACACTTTTTCCCACATTGGGATTTCCAATAATAACAATTTTTTTTACCCGGTCTTGAGCACCTTCCCTTTCTTCTGTGGGTACAAAAGCATTCAGTTTAATTTTTTGTAACCATTGAGCGCGTTTCATTTTACCATTCAGGTCCTTTTGACTAAAAAATTTTATTTACCTTTCTTATCAAGACAAGAGACATTTTTTGCCATCACTCTTAACACCACTATTGCACTCTCCCCTTTGGAAAAAACTTTTCCAGAGATTCCTTCAAGTGTTTTTCACATTTTTCTTTTGAACTGCCATCCCGACAATGGCTTTTAAAATACTCCAAAAAATCAAAAGTTCCTTTGGGACACAATTCAATGAACCTAATGAATTCCACCAGCTTCTTGAGGGTGGCAGAACTTACTGCGTGTTCCATCCGGCAAGCTTCGTCATCAGCGTGCTCAGAATCGAGCTTAAGCACGTTTTTTAAAAAATTAAAAAGAATCATATGCTTGTGAAGTGCTTTTTGAGCTTGTTTTAGGCCCAAGGGGGTAAAGTCCACATATTCATACCGCTCGTGGTGAATGAGGTTTTTCTTAGCTAAGCTATTTAACATCGAGGTTACACTCGGCATCTTTACGTTCATCCCTTTGGCAATATCACGTACCCGGACAACTTTATTTTCTTGCTTAAGCTTTACTATTAATTCCAAGTAATCTTCCATTGCAGGGGTGAGCGCTTTTTCCATGTGACCACCTTTGGGAAAATTAACATAATAATGTTTGGTTCATTTTATAATCTTAGTTTAATCTAACTTTTTAAAATAATTTGTCAAGTATTTTATTGAAAAGTATAGCCGGTTAGATATTTGACATCTAACCGGCTGTTGGAAAAGGGTGCGGCTACTCCGAAAATACCCATATGTTATGTTGGTAGCCGCAGGCTTTAGCCTGCGTAAAATAGTTTTTCAACAGCCTGCTAACAGGGCTTTTCTAACGGGGTATATTCCCTCACAATTGACTAATGCAACCCAGGTATTTATAATATTATTGATTCTTCTCCTTATCGAGTGGGTAGCTTTCAGGGGTTTTCTTAATTCCCCTCTTGAGAGGGGTCAGGGGTGTGTTCTTCTCTACAACAAT
>DATEXU010000016.1:0-14955 GCA_035256645.1 Thermodesulfobacteriota bacterium
AGGGGAAAGAAAAGTATTTAAACCAACCCCGGCAAATGTCTTTTCATTTTCTCCGGCATCAGTATCATAGGTGAGCCACCCAAATCTCCAATTTAAGGCCGTCTCGTTAGTGAGGGGAAAACTGTCTTGGTAAGTAAGAAGCCCATGGTTTTTCCTTCCTTCTTCTTTATTGATAGGGTTGCTATACCCGGAGTCAAAGCTTTGCCACGGAGTAAAACTCAGACCCTGGTTATATCCTTTTGAATTTGAGGGGGGAAAAAACGGGTTTGCCTTACTCAGCTCAAGTCCTTGCCAAATATAGTTAGAATAGAATGTCCACGTAAAAGCACAGTTTGGTTTTCTATTTCCATCCTCGGCAAAAGCAACAGAACAAACAACACAAAGACCACATATAAGGAGGAGCAGAAGTCTAAAAAACTTTTTCATTACCATGAATCGTTGCCTTTCTTTTTCTATTTAGATAATTACGTTGATAGCTTTTTCAAAGTTTACACAACACCTTATTACATTGAACTGTTGTTTCCTCCCCTTTTGATAAATGCATAGGGAAAAAATTAAAAATATTTTGGAAAGAAGAAAATACGTTAAGGCAGGGATTGGTAAATTTCTAAAAGAAAAAGAAAAGAAAGTCAAGCAAAAAGGCAAAGTTAATCGTAATTTCCTAAAAATAACTTTAAAAATCAATATAATAAATTAAAACAAAAAAATATTTTTGTTAATCCGGGGACCAGCAGCTTTTTGTTGATGGCTTTTAAAGGTTCTCCCTTTTCTTGCCAAGCTTTATGAGGGCTTGATACCAAGTCGCCTTCATTTGCATATCTTTGTTGCCTCCTCGTCATACTCCTCGACGTACTAAAACGTACGCCTGCGTCGATTCCTCGTCGTCGCCTCGATCTGCTTTTGAATGCAACTTGGTATGACGCCGAGAAAGGGGAAAACTTCAGTTGCACTTTAAGAGATTATTTATATATTATTAATAACTGACGCTGACGGCTTCGTAAAAAGTCCCGCCTTACGACGGGGGATAATGATTTGAAGCGTACCCGCCTCGCGGGATCATTGCGGCGTAGAGGTAACTACGCCGCATTCCGTCGGATTTGCGTGCCTTGCATCTGATGTAGGGACACGTTGCAACGTGTCCCTACCGCTGTGCCGTCTGATTTTCGACTTTTTACGACTTCATCAATGCTGAGTAAATAAAGGCCACTTGCAGTGACAATCTATTCAGCTTTTAAAAAAAATCAGAGATTAACCACAGGGAGATACCAATGAAGATCGGGGTAATGAACAATCCGCGGATTCCAATTATTGATGAAATCAAAGTGATTGGTGAGGCAGGCTATGATTTTATTGACCTAACCATAGAAGCTCCGCACGCTCAACATCTCGAAGTCACGGCAGCAAAACAACTATTAAAAAATTATGATCTTTCAGTGGTCGGGCACACTGACCCCATTATTCCTTATGCCTATCCTATTAAGTCAATTCGGGAGGCATGCCTTGGGGAGTTTAAGCGGTGCGCTGAAATATTTGCTCGATTGGATGCTAAAATTATGAACATCCATCCCTGTTATTCCTGTCCGATTACCATGAAAAAGAGTTTAGTTGATTTTAATATCGAGGCATTATCTCCTATTTTAGAGACAGTTCAGTCTTTCGGTTTAACCTTGATGGTAGAAAATTTTATCGCGCCCTTTGACTCTGTTGTCACCTTCAGAAGGATTCTGAGGAAACTCCCCGGGCTTAAAGTTCACCTCGATTTTGGTCACGGCAATATAGGAAGAGAAAATGGCATGGTATTCTGTCGAGAATTTCCAAAAGAAATTGCTCATATCCACTTTTCTGATAATCGTGGGTCGGATGACCACCATATGCCCCTGGGAGTAGGAAGTATTGATTGGAAAGGAGCGATCAAGGCTCTGAAATCCATAGACTATGACGATGGAATCACTTTAGAGGTATTTTCTCACGACCCTTCGGTTCGGTTTAAATATTTAGAAATTAGTCGAAATTTGGTTAACTCCCTTTGGGAGGCCGTATAAAATTACTGAGAATTTTTTGACGTTATATCTGGCGAATGGCATTCTGGGCATAGAGACGATGAAGCCCCGCGGGGGACATTGGGGGGAACAGAACATGTGATAAAGAGAATTTCAGAGCGCTGACAAAAAAGCAGTTGAGTAGAATAATTTGGATTGTGAAAACTTTAAGGTTAAACTAAAAGAAAAAAAACAGAGGCCTTTATCTCTTGACGCATTGATCCAGCTCTGATTCCCGGAAAATTTATTTTGAAGGAAAACATGGCCAAAACCATCCGGCAAAGCATTGTAGAAATGTTAGGCCAAGAGGCATTATCCACCCTTGAGTTATCCGTAAAATTGGGCATCAAAGAGAAAGAAATTTCTTATCACTTGGAGCATATAAGAAGTTCGATTAAACCAAAAAAATTTCTAATAAAACCATCTTATTGTAAAAACTGCGGATTCAGGTTCGCAAAGAGAGACCGCTTTACTCCGCCTTCCCGGTGTCCCCGATGCAGGGGTGAATATATTGAAAATCCTCGTTTTTCCATTGTTTAATAAAGGTAAAAGATGAGAAAGAAAAAAGTCTTAGTTGCTATGAGTGGGGGAGTAGATAGCAGTGTAGCGGCATTCTTGCTTAAGGCTGAGGGATTCGAAGTTGTTGGTGCAACTTTAAATTTAACGAACCACACCTCTCCGGAAGGAATCAATTTTGCTCAAGAAGTAGCCCAAAAATTGGATGTTCCTCATTTTGTATTAGACCTCACAAAGGAATTTGAACATGAAATAGTGGATTTTTTCTGTCAAGAATACCTTTCAGGCCGAACGCCCAACCCTTGTATTGTGTGTAATCAGAAAATTAAATTTGGTTCCCTTTTAACCCGCGCGCAGGAGTTGGGAGCAGATTTATTAGCCACCGGACATTATGCAAGGATGGTTCACGATGACACCAGAGGTCGTTTTTTATTGAAAAAAGGCAAAGACTCAAGGAAGGATCAGTCTTATTTCCTCTTTGCGTTGAGCCAGGAACAATTGGGGTCAGTGATTTTTCCCCTGGGGGAAATGACTAAAACCGAAGTTAGGGAAAAAGCAAAAGAAATTGGTCTTCAAGTGTCCGATAAACCGGAGAGTCAGGAAGTTTGTTTTATTCCCGACAATAACTACAAAAATTTTATTAAGAGCCGTTTCCCAAGTTTAAATGAAAAAGGGCCAATTGTTTCAACCGAAGGAAAAATTTTGGGAGAGCACCAGGGGATTTTTTCTTTAACAGTTGGACAAAGAAAGGGACTAAAGATTGCAAAGGGATTTCCGCTTTATGTGGTTTCTCTGGATAAAGCAACCAATACCGCAGTAGTAGGGAGCAAGCAAGAGACTTTTCGCAAAGAACTAATGGTGTCCCGGACAAATTGGGTTTCATTAAAATCACTGGATAAACCCGCGGAGGTTAAGGTTCGGGTCAGGCATCAGCACCAAGAAAGCCCAGCGCGAATAATTCCCCTATCTGAAGGAAGGGTTGGAGTAGCATTTTTTAAACCCCAAAT
The DNA here is from genome assembly GCA_035256645.1 of Thermodesulfobacteriota bacterium. Taxonomy (GTDB): domain Bacteria; phylum Desulfobacterota; class WTBG01; order JAGOGO01; family JAGOGO01. Next base: position 3,563 of record DATEXU010000016.1, read on the forward strand.
GGCGATAACACCCGGTCAAGCTGCTGTTTTTTATGATGAAGATACGGTAGTGGGGGGAGGGTGGATAGAATAGAAAATAAAAAGGCCGGGAAGAGGGCCCGGCCTAAGAAAGGAGGAGATAGGATTAGTATTTGTTAAGATAGACCAGAATCTTAAAATTTAGTTCTGAAAAAATTAATTTACCCATAAAATGAAAATCATAATAAAACCGAGTAGAGAGAAATAAAAAATCCGCCTTTGGTGTAAAAAAATTTTACCCATATTTTTTCTTGACATAAAAATTTCCATCATTAATATAAAAAGACTTTCTTTTTCAAATAAAGTTAATTTTTTGGCCTACTTGGCTTTTTTGGTTCCACCCTATCAGGGAAAATGCACTTAAATATCCCAAGGATTGCTATTGGCGCTTTTCGAGGAGGCTCAGGAAAAACTATTGCGAGCATAGCAGTTATCTGTGGTTGGCGAAAGAAGGGTTTTTCCCTTACTGCCTTCAAGAAAGGGCCTGACTTTATTGATTCAGCTTGGTTAAAGGAGGCCTCCGGGCATTCTTGTTACAACCTCGATACGTTTTTAATGGCTGAAAAAACAGTGGTGCAATCTTTTATCCAGCGCACCCGCGGAGAAACTGGTGCGGTAATCGAGGGAAACCGCGGGCTATATGATGGGGTGGATGAAAAAGGAAGTCATAGCACTGCCAGTCTTGCTAAGCTACTAAAAATACCTTTGATTTTAGTAATTGATTGTACAAAGGCGACTCGAACGATAGCGGCCTTGGTGCTGGGGTGCCAAAAAATGGATCCTCAGTTGAAAATTAAGGGGGTAATCCTTAACCAAATTGCAGGGAATCGGCATGCAAGTATTATTCGTTCTTCAATCGAACAGAACTGCCGGATTCCGGTATTAGGGGAGATACCAAGATTAAAAGATCTCCCTTTCCCGGAAAGGCACTTGGGCTTAGTTCCACCTCCAGAACACCACAAAAGAGAAGAGGCCCTTAAATTTTGCACCGAAATTGGGGAAAAATACCTTGACCTTGATTGTCTATGGGGGGTAGCCTCAAAAGCACCTCATTTAAAAATTTCTAGTTACAACGAAGGGGTTTGCAAAAAAAAGCTTACCTCCTTAGTTCGGATAGGGGTTATTAAGGATTCAGCTTTCCAATTCTACTATCCGGAGAACCTGGAGGAGTTGGAAAGAAAGGGGGGAGAAATTGTAGAGATAAACGCTCTTCAAGACAAAGCACTTCCTTCAGTAGATGGTCTTTATATTGGGGGTGGATTTCCCGAAACGAATATTGAAGGATTAGCGGCAAATACAACCTTTCGCCGCTCATTACAACAGGCGGTTGAAGATGGCTTGCCTGTCTACGCTGAATGTGGCGGAGCAATGTATCTCGGGAAAAGCGTACACGTACAAAACAAGTTTTTCCCCATGACCGGCATCTTTCCGGTTGTTTTTAATGTTGATAAAAAACCATGGGGACATGGGTATACAATTATTAAATGTGATGCTCCTAACCCCTTTTTTAAATCCGGTAGTGTTATCCGGGGCCATGAGTTTCACTATTCAAAGGTGGAGGAGTGGAAGGAAGACCAAATAAGCTTGGTTTTTAAAGTTGAACGGGGCTTTGGTTTTAATGGGAAACGAGATGGCCTTTGCTATAAGAATGTTCTCTCAACGTATACGCATATTCATGCCTTGGGAGAAAAAAGGTGGGCAAGCGCCCTGGTAAAAAAAGCCGAACTTTATAAAAACAATTAGAAACAAACCGTTTATTGCGGTAGTTTATTTTTTTTACGTAAGGCATTAACAGCCAAAACAATTTTTAACCCTTTAGTATAGCAGGAGGTAAAAAGACAATGGCAAAGATTATGTTAGGCGGGAAAGAAGTCGAAGTTGATGAGGATGGTTTTATCCAGGAACCTGATCTTTGGGATCAAAATGTCGCTATAGATTTAGCAAAGACTGAAGGTGTCCAGGAGATGGGTGAAAGACACTGGAAACTGGTAAACTATATCCGAGACTATTATCAGAAGTTTGGAATCGCACCGATGGTAAGGAAGCTCTGTAAGGAGTGCGATTTAAAGTTGAAAGAAATCTATGAAATGTTTCCCTCCGGACCTGCCAAAGGTGCTTGTAAAGTCGCAGGTCTTCCCAAGCCTACCGGCTGCGTTTAGTGCTCGACTTGATATAGGGAATTTTAGAAAGGAGTATAATTATGTTCCAGGTTACTGTTGATCATGATAAGTGCGATGGCGACGGTGCATGCGCCGATATTTGTCCCAGTGATGTTTTTGTAATAAAAGACGGCAAGTCCCACCCCGAAAATATGGATGATTGCGTTGGCTGTGAGAGTTGTGTAGAAGAATGTGCGCAGGGTGCTATTACGGTTGAAGAAACTTAATTTTTAAGTTCCTTTTTAACCATGGCAAAACCCCGCCGCAAAGATAAGAGCTCTCAAATCAATTTTCCCCCTCGTGCCCAAAAGAAAAAGGGCAAGGTTTTTTTGGTGGGCGCTGGGCCGGGGGATATTGGTTTGGTTACACTCCGGGCCAAGGAATGCATCGCTCGGGCGGATGTTATTGTTCACGACTCTTTGGTTAATCCGATAATTTTTGGTTGGGCTCGAGAGGATGCTGAGATAATCAATATGGGAAAGAAGGGCTGGGGGGCACACGTTCCCCAAGAAACGATCACCACTGCTTTAATCGAGCACGCTCTTCAAGGAAAGACCGTTGTTCGACTAAAAGGCGGTGATCCTTTTATTTTTGGCCGGGGAGGAGAAGAGGCCCAAAAAATAGCCGAACGAGGCATCCCTTTTGATGTAGTTCCTGGGGTTACTTCGGCGGTTGGGGTTTCGGCGTATAGCGGAATCCCGCTCACCCATCGGGATTTTGTATCCCAAGTCACTTTTTTTACGGGGCACCCAGATTCCCGAATCACGTGGGAGAACATTGCTCCTGATGCAGGGACTCTGGTTATTTATATGGGGTTGGCTAATCTGCTCTATATTACCGAAAAGCTTATCCAGGGGGGGTGGTCACCAGACACCCCTGTTGCCTTGATTAGCCGAGGATCTCTCGGAGATCAGGAGGTTTTGACTGCTCCCCTTAAACGGATAGCGAAGGAAGCGAAAAAGAGGAAGATAAAAACTCCGGTTTTGGCAGTTATCGGTAAGGTGGTTAAACTTCGGGAGAAGCTAAAATGGTTTGAGAACAAACCTCTTTTTGGACTTCGCATCCTGGTGACCGGCTCGAAGCAACAAGCTTTTGAGCTGGCAAAAAACCTAGAAGAGCTGGGAGCGGTTCCTATTATGCTCCCTACTATCCGGGTTACTCATCCTGATTCCTGGGAAGGTTTGGATTCAGCCCTTGATCGTCTTCATGATTATCACTGCATAATTTTCCCCAGCATAAACAGTGTTAAGTATTTTTTTCATCGGTTTACAGAAAGAGATAAGGACATCCGGGAACTTTCTAATATTGTACTGGGTGCAATCGGAGAAAATACTATCAATGAGCTTGCCAAACGAATGCTTAAAGTTGGCCTTCCTTCACCCCAGGCGGGGATGGAAGATTTTTTTGCGATGATCAAAGCGAAGGGGTTAAAAGGAAAGAAGATACTGATCCCAGGCTGTAAAGAATCGAGAGGGCAGATGGCTGAATTTTTTCAGGAGATGGGGAATAAGGTGGTCACGATTGATGCTTACAAAATCACAGATGAGAAAATCAACGCTCAAGAACTTAGGAAGGCCCTGGTTTCTCCCGGCATTGACCTTATAATCTTTACCTCTCCTGCCTCGGTAAGAAATTTTCGCACCTTAACGCAAGGAGAGCTGTGGGAGAAGACCGTAAGCAAGTTGAAAGTTGCAACCGTTGGTCCCCTTACTGCTAAAGAAGCGGTCTTTTCGGGATTAAGTCCCACCATAATTCCTAAGCGCTTCACCATATCCTCTTTGATTACTGAGATCGCAAAAAAACTTGGTCAGGAGAAAGTATTCTTGAGGGAAAATGAGTTGTTTCTCGATCAAGCCAACCTCATGTAGCGTTCTCGATGAACCCTTTTTTCCCCGATCTGTAATCGAATCTGTTTCTAAAATCAATGCAGTGTCAAACACTATTATCCCTTTGCGATCCACCATTAAAATTTTATCGTGCGTTTTAACCATTCATGGCAAATGGAGACCCTTGCAAAATATGTTTCTGTCACCCTGAACTCGTTTCAGGGTCTCAGAAGACGTTGATTTTATTAGATGCTGAAACAAGTTCAGCATGACATGACGCGCTATTTTATGACTTTTGCAAAAGTCTCAAATAGCACAACAAATGACTCTCGTCTTCTTAGGGCAATCTCTGCGTAGCCATTTCGACTATTCTTCAAGAGAGCAATCCTTTTGGTCAAATTTTTTTGACAACATAAGGTCACCTCTCAGGATACTCCCACGGCTCTCCCCCATCCTGAGGCATCTTTAACTTTACCATCTTCCATAACCACCTTTCCTCTCACCATGGTCAGCACCGGCCATCCCTTCAGTTTCCACCCTTCGTACGGGGTATAGTCGCACGAGGAAGGAGAAAGAGCAGCATCAACCCCGGGTTGCAAGCCACCCTTGTGGGGGTAAAGCCCGAAGGTCATTTTCCTGGTCATGCCGCTGCCGCGGCGCAATATCAGACACTATTTTTTCTACCGCAATATTGTTTCCAAAGTAAAGCGGAGAGAGCGATAGCGATCCATGCGATATTGATGCCGACAGACGGATAGGCGCCATAGAAAAACGAATTAATAATGAGCAAAACGCTCCCTACGACATTAAGTAATTGGTAAATCGTTGAATCTCCGGCAAGCCGCCGCGTTGAAACCAATGCGTAAGCGATAAGTAGTAAAGTGCCCCCGATCCAGCCGGCAACATCAATCATGATATTAATCTTCACAATATTTCTTTACTCCTATTTTTAAAAACTCCTATCATTACTTTTATACTCAGGTTAGATTGCATGATCTGCGTCCATGTTTTGCCCCGACCAAAGCTTTCGAGAGGTCCAATCTTCTGGTGGCGCTGCCCAGAACTCATCCTTTGGTGGTAACCCAAGAGGCAACAGGACAACCGAACACCAATAAAGACTTCCGGTTGATATATAGGGTTCGCCCATATTAGGTTGGTGACCACAAAAACCAATCTTCAGCCAACCCTTGGGATCAAAAGTGCCCGGCGCTTCTACTATCTTGCGTATTACTGTTGTCAAAGCACACCTTACCTGGGCTGGGGTTATTTTTTTCGGAAGTTGGTGCAGTAACGCCATCTGGGCAAGAAGATGAAAAACTCCGAAACGGTATGTAAGTGAGCGGCCAATGGCAGGAAAGGTCCCTTCCGGGGAAATCATGCGTTCTAAGATTACAGCATATCGACGAGCTCTCTCCATTACATTTTTACTCATGTTATCCCAATCTTGTGATACCCTTGCCATAGTGCGCAACACATCAACCAACATGGGGTGAATTACAAAACTGTTATAATAATCCCAGTGAAAGTTTGGCCCATCACCGTATATTCCGTCTCCTTTATACCATTGTTCATGCTGGCGAAGAGCATAATCAATTCGAACCTTATCCCAATCTTCACCAATAAGGTATAAAGCTGCTTCAACCATTGCGCTAAAGAGAAGCCAATTACTGAAGTAGGGTTTAATTGTTCGGGTAGATATTAAAGCTATTCGTAAATTTTTTTGAGTCTGGTAATCAAGTTTTTTCCACAAACCGCTTGGGGCACGGACGATCGCCTGGGCAAGCAGCCCTGCTTCAACCAGAGGTTGCAGTCCCTTGGTAAAATTCAAATAGTCAGGTGATTTTGGATCAGTAGCGGAATTTAGAGCTTGCCGCGCCAATGCGGAATATTTTTGGTGAAGCGCACTTTCTTCCGGTGAATCACTATTGAGTTCCAGCCAGGGTGAAATGCCTGCCAAGACCCGGGCTGCCGCTTCAAAATGTGTATAGTTGCGCCGATCAAGCGGCGCTTCAGGAGGAAATTCAACCGGCATTTCTTTTTTCAGGCGACCCTCAGCAAGTCTGGTTAGAACAGGTTCTACTAAACGCGTTAAAACATTAAGCCAATAAAGGCGGTCTGCTATTCCGGTTGTCGTCCTCTCATTGGGTATAACAGAGGGATCAACTGAAATGCCAGGAGTTTTTATTTTTGCCCTTCGAAAAATACGAAAAAAAATTTGTTTGATTGTCATCTGAAAATCATACCTACAAGTTAGAGGAAAATTCGCTTTTTTAAAATTTTCTCAGTAATCATTTTTTATCTTGTTGCAATGTGAATTTTATGTCATAATTTCTATTGCTTGTCAAGTAAACCCCGTTAGAAGGCTTTCACGCGGGGCATTTACCCTGTGTGAAAAAGTGTAAGAATCTTTAATTTTACCCCGTGCTTCTTTACCCTGATAGATATTTGATATCTGACAAGGCAAGCAGGGCTTTTCTAACGGGGTAAGGCGGGGACTTTGAGATCAAACTTTTTATTACGGATGGTAAAATGAGGACACAAAAGTTTTTAGCTGAAACCGATGAGGATACATTAAAAAAGATAACCGCTGAGATGGAGGATGAATATCACCACATTATTCTCCGGATCTGGGTGGAAGATTCTCAGTACTCCATTGTCAGGATAGAACTCGAAATGCCGCGCCATCCGGAAGAGCATTGTTTAGACTGCCTAAAAAACCTGGAAAAGCTCACGGGCCTTTCTTTGCAGCATCCTCAGTTCCGGCGGAGGATATTAAAGACTGTTGGAGGAGAGCGAGGGTGCTTCCATATTCTTGAATTGCTGCATGAAGCCCAGGATTATACCCGCTCAATCTTTTGGGATAGACCACCGGATAAAGATGGCCGTTATACAATTTCCACGTTGGACCAAGAGGGAGAGGTGCGCTGCATTGCCTTTCGGAAAAAATAAAAGTTATAGTTCCTTGAAAGCTTTGGCCATAACCTCAAGGGTTTTATTGAGGTTTTCCTGAGAGTGGGCTAAAGAGATAAAGTTTGCTTCAAACTGAGAAGGGGCAAGATAGATTCCCCCTTTTAACATTAAATGAAAATAGCGGCTGAATGCCACAGTATCGCTTTTTAGCGCGGTATCATAATCAATCACTTCCTGTGAGGCAAAGAACAGGGTAAACATAGAACCAACCCGGCTGATATGCGTTTTCACGCCAGTTTTTTGAGCGAGTTTTTTAGCCTTTTCCACAAGGTAGTCTGCGCTTTTTCCCAGTGTCTCATAGGTTCCGGGTTGGGCAAGAATTTTTAGGGTTTCCAGTCCTGCGGTAACTGCCAAGGGATTTCCCGATAAGGTTCCTGCCTGATAAACTGGACCTAAGGGAGCGAGGTTTTCCATGATTTCCTTTTTCCCTCCAAAAGCTCCTACCGGCAGACCTCCCCCGATAACCTTTCCCAGACAGGTCATATCAGGAATGACTCCGTATAACGACTGGGCCCCTCCCCACGCGACTCGAAATCCGCTCATCACCTCATCAAAAATAAGCACGATACCTGTTTCATGGCAAAGGTCCCGAAGCCCGCGCAAGAATCCCTCCTGAGGAAGAACCACTCCCATATTGCCGGGGACCGGCTCTACAATAATCGCGGCGATTTTAGACGCTTCAGCCTTTACTGCCTTTCTAACTGCATCCAGGTTATTAAAAGGCAGGGTGATGGTGTTGCGGGCAAAATCATCAGGCACGCCCTTGCTATCAGGGATACCAAGCGTGGTTGCTCCTGAGCCGGCTTTTACTAAAAGGAAATCTCCATGGCCATGATAACATCCGCTAAACTTAATTATTTTATCCCGGCCGGTATAGCCGCGGGCAAGCCGAATAGCGCTCATCGTCGCTTCAGTGCCGGAGTTTACCATGCGAACCATTTCGATTGAAGGAACAGCCTCAACAATCATCCGGGCAAGCTCGATCTCTGCCTCAGTAGGCGCGCCATAGCTTAATCCTTTTGTTAACGCCTTTTGCAAAGCCTTTATTACCTGAGGATGTCGATGTCCCACAATCATAGGACCCCAGGAACTTACATAGTCAATGTATTCTTTTCCATCAACATCATAAATTTTTGACCCTAACGCTGAAGTAATAAAAGGGGGAGTTCCTCCCACGGCCTTAAAAGCTCTGACCGGACTATTAACTCCGCCGGGGATATATTTTTTTGCTTCTTCAAAAAGAAGTTCTGATTTATTACACACAGTTTTGCTTTCCTAAAGCCCTGAAGGTTTTGTTATGATGAGTGAAAACTTTTAATGGGTTTAAAAAGCCGACCCGGAAAAGTCGGCTTTGAGAAGTTTTGGGCTACGTTATTGTTCTAATTGCTGCTCGTTAATAGTAGGCGCGGAAGGAGGAGGTGGTTCCGGTTTTGCTTGAGGATTTGGAGCAGGCGATTCTGTTTTTGTTTTAACATCAAGAGCAGTATCGTGAGTAGATGCCTTTGTGTCAGTTTTGGTGTCAGGGGAAGGAGCAGATACCTTTGGTTCGGTTTTGGTCTCAGGAGCAGGAGGCGATGGTTCTGGTTCTTTTGCCGGCTCGGGTTTTGTCTCTTTTCCCTTTTCGATGACTTTCTTTTGGGGAGGCGTTTTTCCTTCCCAGGTAATTACTTCGCCGCTTACTTCGGAAACCCTTTTTGAGCCGGGAATAAAACCGGTTTTCTCGCCGTAGGTAATATTGGTTATGCCTTTAGCTTGAGAGCCAAAACGGCGAAAAGCCTCAAACTGGAGGGCTTCTCTGGCTTCCTGTTTATTAAATCCAGCTTGAGAAACATCTTTCACAATGATTTTTTCTAAAACTTTATACTCTGTGTTCTTTAGATACTCGGAAGCAAGAATGACGATATTTCTTGCCGAAGAAATGGAAGTTTTGTCTTTGGGCGCCGTTGTCTCCACGGTCTCTGATTCTATGCTAACTTCCGGCGTTTCTCCAGAAACTTCCTCAGGAATCATTGGTTCTTCGTTTGGGGCAGGTTCTTTTTTTATCGTGGTCGTTTCCTTGGGTTTCTCAGCCGCCTTAGGACTGGTAAGAGGTGGAGGAGGAACTATTTTTTTAGGACGAGGTGCTTTTTCTTCCTCCTTGGGTGTTCGTTTAATAACTATGGGTGATCTAAATGCAAGGGAGCACCCGAGCAAGAAAATAAGGAATAACAAAATTATGAGCTTTAGCTGGTTCATCTTTATTTGCGCCTTAATGGGTTTTTGGTTTATAGATGATTTATAGATGAAGTTTAACGGAATTAGTTCAGGTAGTATGGGATAAAATCGAACGATTGTCAATAAAGAGAATGGTTTTCGAATATCTTTTAAACTCACCCCCAAATTCTCTAAGGGTTGGTTTTTATTTTCTTTTTGTTTGTGTTTCCAATAGGTTTGTGATACTTAAAAACAAATTGAGATTATTTTTCCTACGATTTTTATCTTAGTATTAGAAATAGCAATAACCATTGAGATAAGGGAGATAAGATGCGCTACGTAACAATACTGTTTATGGTAATTTTTTTAGGAGGGTGTGTTCCTTATTCAGATAATCCTCTTACTGACCCGAATTGTGAAAAAATAGATGCGGCAATATTGGGAACCTGGTTTTGGAACGAAGAAAGTGACTCGGGTTTTGTCCATATAGGCCTGAATAAAGAGTCGAAGCTGCTTCAGGTAATTATGATCGAACATGACAAGGATGGCACCATAGATGTTTCCGAATTTAATGGACACACATCCTCATTGGGGAATAACAAGTATTTGAATTTGAAATGGGTTCGGCCGGCCGATGAGCCGAAAGGATATCTCTTGATTAAATACTCAACGGAAGGTGAATCATTGACGATTTCTATTCTGAATGCTCAGGTGATTGAAAACGCAATTAAGGAAGGTAGCTTGAAGGGCACAGTGGGCAAAGAAAAATATGCTTACTCTTTATCCATAACCGAGGAACAAAAGAAACTCCAGCAGTTTGTGCTGAAACACGATAAAGAATTGTTTCAGGAAAAAAGCAACTTAAACCGATTAAACCTTCCGCAACCGAATCCTAAGGGTACTGCCACACGCGACAACTGACTTCTTACCTTGGTCGATTGGCTTCATGATTTTACTTTAATACCCCGTCCGCTTGTGACGGGGTGAGACGTGGTGTTAAATAGCCGTGAATGTCATTCCCGTGAAAACGGGAATCCAGAGGGTGAGTATCAGGGACTAATAAAAAAGTGCTTAGTCGCTTTATCTTAGTTTCTGGATTCCGCATCAAGTGCGGAATGACAGAATTTAAATTCTTTGATACCCCGCTGCTTGCGGCGGGGTAGTTCATCTGCCAACCTTTAAAAAAATCTTCAGGTGAATCTTTGAGGCTTGAACGATCTTTTTTTGTTTAGCGCGACCCTTCTTTGTGTCTTTTTATGTGCTCACCTGGTTACGCCCTGATTTTTTAGCACGATAAAGCGCTTTATCCGCAGCTTTGATTACCTGGGCTGACTTTTGATTATTTTTCTGCTCAGCTACGCCAATACTTACGGTAACCGAGAGCTTTTTTCGCTCTCCGCCTACGGGAATAATAGTGCTTGGCTTTTTTCGGGGGCGTTTGCTCCCTCGAAGGGTAAAGCGTGATGATACAATCGTTTCCCGGAGTTCTTCCAGAAGAGGAGTTGCTTCTCTAAGAGATTTTTCCGAGAATACCAGAGTAAATTCTTCCCCGCCATACCGAAAAGCTTTCCCTCCGCCGGAAACCGCGGCGAGTTTTGACGCTACCATCCGTAATACCTGGTCTCCCACATCGTGACCGTGCGTGTCGTTAAATTTTTTGAAATGATCGATATCGAGCATGGCAATGGTATACTCATTACCCAGTTTAAGCAGGTATTCCTTTAATGCGCGCCTTCCCGGAAGACTTGTCAATTCATCCTGGTAGGCCATGGCGTGAGCAGTCTCAATAAGGGAAATAACGAGTATAAGGCCGGAAGTGGCAAAGTAAACAGTAGCGAAGTCCACCTTGGTTTGACTTAAAGCGATAACCGCGGTAAGGAGAGCCCAAAAGAAGCCGCTTTCCATGGGCTTTCGGTTATACATAAAACGAATCAAAAAAAAGATCAATCCTAATCCGATTACGATCAAAGCGCTCTGGGGAATTGACGGACATTGCAGAAAATGTGGACTCAGCAGATTATAATTTAAAAAAGCGACTACCTTTTCAGGGTGGTAGTATGCGATTAAAGCAACTAAAGGAACTTGGAGGATGATTATGCTCGCTCGCCAAATGCCTGTGAACGTGAATATGCCCCGCTCGCGCATTATGGAGAGAAGAACAAAGTTTACGGGCAAGAGCAGTTTCATAACAGCAAAGGCAGTGTGTTTCACAACATCATCAATGCCC
>DATEXU010000017.1:0-11870 GCA_035256645.1 Thermodesulfobacteriota bacterium
GGGCGATTTGCCCGAATGGAATTTGAAAGAAATATACGATGGGGCTAATTTAATTTTCTTTCTGTCTGCGGATGCTCAGCAAAAATTGTCAGAGCTCAAAGAAAAAGAACAAATAGCAGATTATCTGATTGAAGAGGCCAAAAAATCTTATCAGGCAAAAGAGAAAGAAGTCGGCGAGCAAAATATGCGCCAGATAGAAAAACTAATGACCTTGCGGACAATTGATATTTTTTGGATGGAGCATTTAGATAACATGGACCATTTGCGTGATTCTGTCAGATTACGCGCCTACGGTCAGCGCGATCCGTTAGTGGAGTATAAAAATGAAGGCCACCGATTATTCCAGAATCTGATGGCGGCGATTGATTCGGCGGTTGCCAAGACGATTTTTAGAGTTTCTCTGACCAAAGAGCCAGTTCGGCAGGAAAGTCCGATGATGCGCCATGCGCAGGAAAATCGGTCGGCCGGCATTAATGCTTCGGTGTCTCAATCTTCCAATAAAAACATCGGCAGGAACGATCCATGCTGGTGTGGGAGCGGAAAAAAATATAAACGGTGTCATGGCGCGTGATAACTTTTGAAATTCCGTCGCTCGCCGCAGAAATAGATTTATTATTTTGACAAGATAAAACAATATTATAAATTTTAAAAAATAGTTTTTTAAAAACAAAGAGGTGAGTATGGAAGATAAAAATGATTTAAATCATCTTGCAGAAATCCCTGCGCTTTCAAGCGCGGGGATGAATGCAAGCCCGTAATGAGGCAATCCGTTAAGGATTGCGTGTTGACATAAAATAAAAAACGTGCTATGTTAAAAAACATGGAATTAAGTGAATTTGAGGATTTAGTGGATAAAGGAATAGCGGAAATTCCGCCGAAATTCCTCGAAAAACTGAAGAATGTGGCTGTGGTTGTTGAAGACGAGCCAAATCCGGAGCAGTTAAAGAAATTAAAACTGCGCAAAGACCATGCCCTTTTTGGCCTATATGAAGGAGTGCCGCAAATAAGAAGAAGCGCCTATTATTCTGCTTTGCCCGATAAAATCACGATTTTTAAAAAACCAATTGAGCAATATGCGCAATCGCGGGATGAAATAAAGGAAGTTGTTAAAAATACGATTTGGCACGAGATGGCGCATCATTTTGGATTCAGCGAAGAAGAAGTCAGGAAAATTGAGAAGAAACGACATTTCAATAAATAAAAATCTTGTTCTTATAAAATTTTTGAAAGGAGGATTAGGCGCATGGTAAGAATTATAATATTTGAAGAAAAAAAAGGTGTTAAGCTGGACGTCGAGAAAATTATAACAAATCTTAAGACAGCGGGGTGTAACGCAGTTTTTTTAAATTCAGGAAGCTTAGCCAAAAAGCATGGTGATCCGTATGATTTATGGGTAGAATTATTAACGCAAAAGCCGATTGGGGTAAGGGCTCGAAAAGTTGTTGAGCAAATGGGAGGAAGGATTTTATAGAAAGGAGGACGGAGAAATGGCTATATCGGCGGTTTTCAAAAATCGTAAAGCAGCTGTGGATGCACGCGAAGAGTTGGACGATTTGGGTTTTTTTGTTGAAGCTGGGCGGAATACCAGAGAAATAGGGCATAGAACAAAAGGGAAGGAAGCGGTAATAAAAGAGGAGGCACAACTGATAATTGAGGTAACGGAAGACCAAAGTAGCCGAATCACAGAAGTAATCGCGACACTTAAAGATGTCGTCGCAAAATTCGAAGGGCGTCTGGTTATTTAAGAGCAAACAGTACATGAGGGCTGGTTTATCAAAAACCAGCCTTTTTTCTTTTAAGAGGGGCTGTGGATGAATTCATTGCAATTTCTCTCATATTTGTGTATAATTAATACATAACTATTAAAGGAGGCGTTTTAAGAGGTCGAATATGGTCCGTCCGCTTTATCGGACAACAGGACCAATGAGTGTAATTTAAATAATCAAATAACATATTTATATGCCAGAAGAAAAAAATGAGCCAGTAGTGGCTTACTGTGTCAAGTGTAAAGATAAAAGAGAAATGCAGGACGCCAAAGAGGTTTCAATGAAAGGCAAAGGTGGAGTTGAACGCCGGGCAATGACAGGTATTTGCCCGAAATGCGGCACCAAGATGTTTAGAATTTTGGGCAAGAAGTAAAAAAGCTATGCTTTTTTGCTACCTGCGTCGTTCGGAAATATACATGAAAGCACGTATATTTCCTCACTATCCTCGGTATAAAAATTTTTTGAGTACTCAAAAGTCAATAAACCCCGCTTAAAGCGGGGTTTATTGCATAATACGCCGCCGCCGCCTATAATTAGAGAATAATTATATGTCAGGGTTTTTATATCATTTTTTAAGCTACCCATATTACTTGATTTACGCAGGGATTTTTTTGCTGATGATATTTTTAGGAGAGGAATTTCTTTTGATAATCGGGGCATTGGCGCGCTTTGGCATTGTTGATTTTTGGGACGCGGTTTTCTTTGCGCTGCTAGGTACATTTTTGGGCGATATTCTCTGGTATCAGCTGGGCAGAAGATACGGCGAGGATTTTGTTTCAAAATATGGCCGCTGGTTTTTTATAACGCCTTCCAGGTTTGAAACGCTCAAGAAGCTCATTGTAAAAAATGGCGGTCTTTTTATCTTTATTTCAAAGTTCATGTATAATTTGAATCATATAAGTATAGTGGCGGCTGGCACGGTCAGATTCAATTTTAGAAAGTTTTTAAAATTCCAGGTATTTGTTTCCATCGGCTGGGTGATGGCTTTTATTTCGTTGGGCTATTTCTTTGCTCATAATCTGGCCGCCCTTCAACACGACGTCAAAGTCTTTGCGATATTGATGGTGTTGGTTTTCGGCGGCTTTATTTTACTGGAAAAATTCATTGAGAAACTGATTGAAAGTAAAGTTATAGGCAGGGAAAATGGGAATAGCAACGACTTATCCCCAAGACAATAGGGCTTAGACCTTGACAAGGCCGCCTGATTTGATAGAATAGTAAATAAGAAATATATGAATAAAATAATCACTACATTGAATAAAGCAAGCGGATAATAACGTCTGATTTTTCTTGATGTTTGGGTGAGTCCGCTTAAGACGTAAGCGGATTTTTGTTTCTTTCACAACCTGCGTTTATTAGAGGGAAAAAAGAAGGGAGGGCAACATGGCATGTAAACAAGGATATGTACGTATTTTGAAAAGGCACGATAGGTATATCGCGGAAGTCATAAAGGCAGTCTATGGGACGGAAGAAGATCTTGAATCTTTGTGCAAAATCTTAAAAAAAGAGGGTATAACGAAAAGCATGATTATACGTGATGATTCAGGAGCTTTCATTTTTACGGATGCTGAAATGGAAATTTTAAGAAGATGCATCCCAAACTGATTTTAGGGCGTCGAAATCTGACGCCCCTCCTAATAAGCGCAGGTAAAAAATTGTTTTTCGATAATTGCTGATTTTGTCGGCAACTATCGGAAAAAAATTGATAGCAGCTTAAAAACAGAATAAAGCAGGTATAAAAATTGAACCCCGACGCAAGTTGTTTGCGTAAGGGGTAAAAAAAGAATCAGACCCCGTAGAAATGTTTCTTTCAGAAATTTCACGGGGTAAAATAAAGTTAATGGTTACTTTTTAGTCATCTAACGACTTTAATGTCGTAAGCAGAAATTTAGACGGATGACTAAGGGTATATGGTGGATGCCTTGGGATATTGAGGCGATGAAGGACGTGGCGTGACTGCGAAAAGCCTCGGGGAGCTGTCTAGCAAGCTTTGATCCGGGGATGTCCGAATGAGGAAACTCGGCGCTGAAAAACAGCGTCAGGCGCTGCTTTTCAGCTAAGTTAAAAATGAAAAGTGAAAAGTTAAAAACTTAGGAATCGTGAAAAATTTTTAATTTTAAACTTTTAATTTAGCTGCAAAGCAGCGTCAGTCAACCCGCTGAAGTAAAACATTCTAGTAAGCGGAGGAAAAGAAAATAAGGTTAATTAATTATGCGAATTCCTTAATGGGATTTGCACTATTTATTAACCCATTCCCTTAGTAGCGGCGAGCGAAGAGGGAAGAGCCTAAACCTTCCTGTCGTAGACAGGATACACTAAAATTCACTAATATTAACACGAAATTTAACTAAGGATTTTTTAGCTAAGTTGCTGGAAAAATATTTTAGTTTTTTTCGTGTAGATATTAGTTTCATTAGTGTGTCCCGCCTACGGCGGGATGGTGTTGCAAGGTAGTAACGTTCTGGAGCAATCCAGAGGGAGATCACATTATAAAGCTTCGTTAGCAGAAGTCCCGTGGAAACGGGACGCCAAAGAGGGTAATAGCCCCGTAAGCGAAAACGGTTTTATGCTCCTAGTTATTATTCTTAAGTACGGCGGAGAACGAAAGCTCCGTCGGAATCCGGCACGACTATTGTGCCAAGGCTAAATACTCAATATCACCGATAGTGAACTAGTACCGTGAGGGAAAGGTGAAAAGCAGCCCGATGAGGGCGATGAAATAGTCCCTGAAACCATATACTTACAACGAATCGGAGCCGAGCACATAATTTATTATGTGCTTCGGTGACGGTGTGCTTTTTGCAGAACGATCCAACGAGTTCTTGTGTGTTGCTTTATCTAAGTCCTTCGGGACGGAGATTTAGGGAAACCGAGTGTTAAAAGCGCGTATGCTTCAGTTTTTTAGTTTTTCAGTTCCGTTCCGCTTCGCGGAACTATCAGTTTTAATTAACTGATAAACTGATGAACTGATTAACTGATGCAATGCAGCACGCAAAAGACCCGAAGCCAAAGCGAGCTTGCCATGACCAGGGTGAACTTCGATTAAACTCGAAGGGAGGCCCGAACCCACCAGCCGTACAAAACTGGGGGATGAGTTGTGGTAAGAAGTGAAAAGCTAATCGAGCTTGGTAATAGCTGGTTCTCCCCGAAATAGTTTTAGGACTAGCCGGGCATCATAAATTCCGGAGGTAGAGCACTGAATAGGTTTGGATGGATTTTCCTACCGGACTTAATCAAACTCCGAATGCCGGAATGTTCGACTGCCCGAGTAAGACGGTGGGGGCTAAGCTCCATCGTCAAAAGGGAAACAACCCAGACCATCATCTAAGGTCCCTAAACTAAGCTAAGTGTAAAAAAGGAGGTGAGATTTCTTTAACAGTTAGGAGGTTGGCTTAGAGGCAGCCATCCTTTAAAGAGTGCGTAATAGCTCACTAATCTAGAGATATCGCACCAAAAATTAACGGGACTAAGCTTAGTACCGAAGATATGGGTCCGCTTTAAGCGGACATACACTAAGGAAACTAATAAAAGAAACATGAAGGAAACTAATATTTACTAAAGTCAACAAAAATATTTTAGTTTTGTTCGTGAATATTAGTTGGTTTAGTGTATGCCCGCACTGCGGGCGGTAGGGGAGCATTTCCAACTGCTGAGAAGGCGAATCGTGAGGTTCGCTGGAGCGTTGGGAAGAGAGAATGTTGGAATAAGTAACCGCAAGACCGGTGAAAGCCCGGTCCACCGAAAGCCTAAGGTTTCCTTGGCAATGTTGATCATCCAAGGGTTAGCCGGTCCTAAGTCTCGAGGCGAGAGCCTCTGATGATGGACAGCAGGTTAATATTCCTGCGCTTCGGTCAAATTTCAATGGAGTGACGCAGTTTAGAAGCTTGAGTGAATTATTGGATTTTCATTCTTGGTTTTTTGATGTCTGACAGGCAAATCCGTCAGTATAATTCGAGAAATCGAGAATAGGTCGGGCGACCGGCCAATTCGAGCGAAGGAGCTGCCAAGAAAAACTTCTAGAGCTAATTTGACCGGAACCGTACCGAAAACCGACACAGGTGGGCGAGGCGAGAAGCCTAAGGTGAACGAGTGAATCCTCGTTAAGGAACTCGGCAAAACAACGTGTCGTAAGTTCGCAATATGACCTGCCGTTCGCATCACACTGCGTGTGATGCTAAGTTAAAAATGAAAAGTGGAAAGTTAAAAATTAATGAATGCGCTTCGCGCATGATTTATATAATCGTCGCACAGCGATACCTAAATTTTTAAATTTAAACTTTTAATTTAAGCATCGCGCTAAGCGCGATGCGAATGGCTGCAACAAAAGACCCCAGGCGACTGTTTATCAAAAACACAGGTCCCTGCAAACTCGCAAGAGGAAGTATAGGGGCTGACGCTTGACCAGTGCTGGAACGTTAAACATGTCGGTATTTTTTGTCGCAAGATGGGAAATGCTGAGCGTGCTAAGCGCCAGTGAACGTCCGCGGTAACTATAACCGTGTTAAAGTAGGAAACTGCTTTAGTAAAATTTGGCTATATGCTGGAAAATCTGGAGTGTCTGATGATACTATGGTATAATGTTACCATAACCAAAATAACATTATGTCAAGTAAAAATTCATTAGTGTGTCCCGAAAGGAATGGGATGCCAGACAATCAGCAGGAAAGGCTAAAAACAGTCGGATGGATAGTTGGTTATGCTGATGGCGAAGGATGTTTTTCTGTTGCGATGATTCGCAACAGCAGGACAAAATTTGGTTGGCAAGTTTTTCCGGAATTTGTAGTAACTCAAAGAGAAAAAAGCTTGAATTCATTGAAATTCATGCAGAAATTCTTTGGGTGCGGAAAAATATTCGTCAATCGACGCCATAACAACCATATAGAGAACCTTTTTCGTTATTGCGTCAGGTCAATTCGAGACTTGAACGCAAAGATCATTCCTTTTTTTGAAAAGAATAATCTCAAAACCGCAAAAAGAAAAGATTTTGAAATGTTTGCGAAAATTGTCAGAATGATGATTGCGCAAGAACACTTTAAAATGAGCGGAATGAAAAAGATAGCCCGATTAATAGAAAAAATTAATCGGAAGAATCCATCCAAGTTTTTAGAATCCTCAGAGACTATACGCCAAACTCTTCGATAAATTCGGGGCTTGCCCTGAGCGAAGTCGAAGGGAAGATATAGTCCGAACTTTATAGCGATATAAAGAGTTGTTCATCGCGCAAGCGAATAGAACAGATTAACACATTTGAGCGAAATTCCTTGTCAGGTAAGTTCTGACGCGCATGAAAAGCGTAACGACTTGGGGACTGTCTCAACGAGGAGCTCGGTGAAAATGCAATCCCGGTAAAGATGCCGGGTACCTGCAGCTAGACGAAAAGACCCCGGAAGCTTTACTGCAGCTTGGTATTGAGCTCAGTTTTTTGATGCGTAGCGTAGTGGGGAGGATTTGAAGTGTCGGTTTCGGCCGGCATGGATCCGCCAATGAAACACCCATCTTTAAAAAGCTTTGTTCTAACCTGTGTTATAAACACGGGAACAGTGCCTGGTAGGCAGTTTAAGTGGGGCGCTTGCCTCCAAAAGAGTAACGGAGGCGTTTATCAAGGTTGGCTTGGGCCGGATGGAAATCGGCCTGGACGTGTAAAGGCATAAGCCAGCTTTACTGCAAGACTGACAGGTCGCGCAGTCGCGAAAGCGGAACTTAGTGAACCGACCGCAATGTTGAGTATGTTTTATTATGTACTTAACTCTTCATAGGAAGGCGGAAGATCATCGGACAAAAGCTACTCCGGGGATAACAGGCTGGTAGTATCCAAGAGTCCATATCGACGATACTGTTCGGCACCTCGATGTCGGCTCATCTCATCCTGGGGGTGAAGAAGCTCCCAAGGGTTTGGCTGTTCGCCAATTAAAGAGGTACGTGAGCTGGGTTCAAACCGTCGTGAGACAGGTTGGTCTCTATCTGCTGCAGGCGTGGATACTTGAGGGGAGTCTTTTTTAGTACGAGAGGACCGAAAAGAACATACCTCTGGTGTATCAGCTGCACCGCCAGGTGCATTGCTGAGTAGCTATGTATGGACCTGATAAGCGCTGAAAGCATCTAAGCGCGAAGCAGACCCCAAGATTAGGTATCATAGATTCCTTGAAGACTACAAGGTTGATAGGCTCTAGGTGTAAGTCCGGCAACGGATTAAGCCGAGGAGTACTAATAAATCATTCATCCGTCTAAATTTTTGCTTTGTCACGCCGGAGCTCCGCATTTGCGGGGCGGAGGCGGACTAACATTGTAACCATTAACAACTGATTCTTTTTAGATACTAAAATCGCGTTCAGCTATTGGGAGTTATACTGGCATTGTCCCACCTGTTCCCATTCCGAACACAGAAGTGAAATATGCCAAGGCCGATGATAATCCGTTTTACGGGTGAAAGTAGGTAGCTCCCGATAATTGAACACGATTTTTTTGTTTGGTGTGAGGGCAGGCCTGTTCTCAGTAAAAAACCTAAAATGTTTGACAAAATATTTACTGTTTTTTATTTTGGCGGTATAATGTAAATAATGCTATACAGAATCCGCAAACAGGTTACGATTCTATTTATTGTCGGCGTTTTTTTAATATTTGTTGGCACAGTAATTTATTATGCTTTTTTGAAACCTGGGCCAACTTGTTATGACCGTATCAGAAATCAGGATGAGGAAGAAATTGATTGTGGCGGCCTCTCTTGTATTTCCTGTGAAATTAAAACTTTAAAACAAATAGAGATTATTTGGGCTGAAGCAATACCAGTGGCGCCAAATCTTTATGACCTGGCGGCAAAAATAAAAAATCCGAATCCAAATTTTGGCACTTCTTATGTCAAGTACGAATTTGAGCTGAAGAATCAAAGCGGTCAGTCTGTCGGTATAAAATCTGGATCGACTTTCATTCTGCCCAACAGCAGCAAATACATTATTGAAAACAATATTGAAAATCAGAGCCAGATAGTGTCTGTTGAGCTCAGAATAGACACGGGCGACCCGCTGACTTGGGAAAAATTAAAAGATTATCAGGCGCCAGAACTGTATATCAAGGATAAAAAATTTGAAACCCCCGGTCAGGGAGAGTATTATGCGCAAGCCTCGGGCGTCGTCAAAAACGGCACCAATTTTGGTTTTGACACTGTTGATATCAACATTATTTTATTTGACAGCAACTCCGAACCCATCGGCGCCGCCAAAAGCAAAATAAACACCTTAACAGCAGCAGAAGATCGATATTTTTCCATTCGCTGGTTCTATCCGATAAGTTCGCAGGTCAAATCTTTTGACATCCAGGCAGAAACTAATCTTTTCTTTGATGATAATTACATGCAGATCTATGGTGTTCCAAAAGAACAATGAACTTCGCTTTAAAATTAAAAAAAATTGACTGGATATTGATTGGTGCGGTTTTGGTCCTTTGTATCATCAGTCTTTTAACCCTATACAGTATCAATTACGGAAAACCTGGCATTCTTTTTTTTCAGAAGCAGGTTTTTTTTATTTTTCTCGGGTTGGCCGCGATGACCGCGATAAGTTTTCTTGATGTCAGGATTTTTAAGAACTATCCTTCATCCTTGATTGCGATATATCTTTTTGGTTTGGCGTTATTGGCAGCCACCTTGATTTTTGGAAAAATAACCAGAGGAACAGTAAGCTGGCTAAGAATTGGCGAAATAAGTTTTGAACCGGTTGAGCTGGCAAAACTTATTGTCATCTTGATACTGGCTAAATATTTTTCTTTGAGGCACGTTGAAATGTACAGATTCCGTCATATTATCGCTTCGGGAGTCTATGTTTTTCTGCCGGCTCTTTTGATCCTTTTACAGCCCGATCTTGGCTCAGCCATGATTCTTGGGGCAATATGGATAGGGATGGTGATTTTGGCAGGAATAAAGATCAGACATTTAATTCTGGTTTTGATAATAGCGGCTTTAGTTTTTGGTTTTGCCTGGGTTGGGGCGCTTAAACAATACCAAAAAGACAGGATTTTGACATTTTTAAATCCGCAGCGCGATCCGTTCGGGGCAAGCTACAATCTTGCCCAGTCAAAGATTGCAATTGGAGAAGGAGGAATTTTTGGCCAGGGCTTGGGACAGGGAATTCAAGGCCGCCTGGATTTTTTGCCGGAAAAACACAGCGATTTTATTTTCGCCGCTTATGCGGAAGAATGGGGGTTTCTGGGAGTGGTGTTTTTACTTTGTGTTTATGGCGTCATTTTTTTCCGCCTGATAAAAATTTCTTTGCAGAGCCAGAATAATTTTTCCCGCATATTTTCGGCCGGAGTGTGCCTGATGATTTTTGCCGAGGTATTTATAAATATCAGCGTTACCTTGGGCCTGTTACCGATAACCGGCATATCTTTGCCTTTTGTTTCTTATGGCGGGAGCGGTTTGCTTACCCATTTTTTGGCTTTGGGCATCGTACAGAGCATAGCTAAGAATCATTGACTCTATTGGGGGCTTAAAAAAGCTGCTGTTCAAAAATTATTTATCAGGGCTCATCTGTGGCCTTTTTCGCGGAATTAGACGGTTTTAGGGGAAAGCCTTATCTGGCTTGACAAAAGTTTTAATTTATGATAGAACTAGCCATTAGGCTATTTTTTTGTTTTTTAAAAAAATAATACTTCAGACGAGAGGAGGTGACCTGACCTTTTTTGTTTCAAAAAATAAAACAAAAAATAAAGGAGGTAGTGATTATGAAAACGAAAGTATCGGGTTTTGTTGTGATGTTGACTGCATTATTATTGGTTGTACCTGTTATGGCAGATGGTCCCGGAATTTCAATCGGCGAAGTAGATGGCAATATTATGCAGGATATGAAAAATATCAGCATAACAGTGCCCGGCGTAACCCTTGATGTAACAAAGGGGGTCCAGTACGGAGACGCCTATGGATTCATTTCCGGCGGGCGCAAGGATCAGGTGTCCGTTCAAATGGAACAAGGCCAGCAGGTTTCGCATTTTCAGGAGCAATATACTGACAACTACAGCTCTGCCATCGGCGGACAGGTAGATCAGTATATGGGTCTTTCCGGAGAGCTTCGAAGAAGCGGCGAATTTGATCTTTCCGCTTTTTCCGTTGAAAGGACGAAGGTCCTTTTGGAGCATGACGGGAATCAAATGAACTCCCTGATCAAAAGCGAAACAACAGAAGGCTTCATAGGAATGATTAACGGCACTGGTGAACTCAATGTTGATCTTTCAACAGTGAAATACCAAGGCTATTACCAGGAAGCGGTTAATCCTAATACTTACTCTCTTCATTTTGGACAACTCGAAGAATCGGTTAATCTGGAAGGTTCTCTTAAGGTAAGAGAGTGCGATCCTTATATTGGCGGAGTGGCTTTTGCCAACACAAGTGGCAAAACGATGACAGATGCATATGTAACGCCATCAGTCAATTCAGCAATCGCCAGTCAAACGGTTAGTTCAACCGCCGGCATTATTGGCGGGAAAGGAATAACCGGAGAAATTGATGTAAATATGATTACTGGTTATCAGCAGAGCTCCGTGAACTCAACGAGCAATATCAATCAATATGGTGTAACGACTATATCAATTGATATCTCAAAAAAATCCCATCGTTAGAAATCCAATCGTTAGGAGGTAGCCATGAAAAAAGTTTTTGTTTTGTTCTTGTTATTTTTTCTTTTGGCACTGAGTAGCGCCAAAGAAGCATCAGCAGCCGGTACTCATGTTGATGTGAGTACTTCAACACAAACGGTAAATGCTGTTGAGGCCAGCCCCTCGCAGGAGATAAACTCTAACAGCGAAGCTCAGCCACTGCAAATGCAGGAACTTAGCTTCATTTATCCATCTGGTCTTTTCGTGAATGCTTCAGACCTAAGAAATATTATGGACCTGTTGAGGTTCATTCACGAAAATCCCTGCCCATATCGCTGGCAGCTTAAAAAATGGGCAAAAGGCGGATATGTCGACGTCATAATGTCAACGACTAATGATAAAGGAAGCAAAAGCGACAACGACAGAATATGCCTTTTTTTGGAGATTGAAGATTTCTTCTGGATTTGGGCAAGAGATCCCAAAACAGGAAATATCATTAAGGATTCTAAAACAGGAAAATTG
>DATEXU010000018.1:0-6335 GCA_035256645.1 Thermodesulfobacteriota bacterium
TAAATTAAAAGGTCATTCAAAATCACATTTAAAAGATACACTCCATAAGGTGTTTTCGCAGGTGGACAAAGCATCGAGAAAAGCTTTAAGGGCTTATTTAGATAAGCATGCTAAAAGCGTTGCCTAACCAGCTAATGGAAAGCGCAAGAGACGGGAATTTCCCAATGTCCCCTCTTTTCGAAGAGACTGTGTCATAAGTCCGTTTATGGTTCGACAAGCTCACCACGCACGGACCCGCAGCATTTTAAAAAATTAATTAGTTAGCCGTTCACCCTGAGCGTGTCGAGGGGCGAATGGCTAATTGTGACACAGTCTCGAAAGAGGGAGGATTCCAGAAAGGGTGATACTATGCAAGACGAGCGAATAATTTTTGACGGTATTTACCTTATCGGCGGGCCGAATATTTCCCGGCCTGAAGATGCTACTGCTTTTGTTGTGGATTGTGGTGACGAGCTGGTTATGATTGATTCAGGAGCAGGCCGGTCGGCTGAAATTCTGGAAAAGAACATTCGTGAACTGGGGCTTGATCCTCAAAAAATTTCCACCCTGATTTTAACTCACTGTCATATCGACCATATTGGCGGCGCTCCGCACTTTAAGCAAAAGTTTCATTGTAAACTGGCGGCTCATGAACTTGATGCGGGGGCGATTGCGACCGGTGATCCTGGTTTGACGGCGGCGTCTTTTTACGGCACGAGCTTCCCTCCTACTGCAGTAGATATTATTCTTAGGAGTGATCAGGTAACACGCACGTTTGGAAAACAAGAGATTCACTGCCTTCACATTCCCGGACATACTCCCGGTTCAATTGCTCCTTACCTGGACCGGGCAGGCAAGAGAATACTTTTCGGTCAGGACATTCATGGCCCATTTTTGAAAAGCTTTGGATCTGACCTTGGTCAATGGAAAACCTCGATGAATAAACTTCTCTCTCTCAAAGCAGATATCCTTTGTGAAGGACACTTCGGAATTTTTCGAACACCAAAAAAAGTGGAAGCGTATATCAAAAAATACCTTGAGGAATATTCTTAAGGGAAAAAGTCTGGTTGAATCTCTCGGAATAAGGTGTGTTTTGGTCGAAGGAGGGGTGTGGTTTATTCCTATCCATGGCGGGTTTACCACGCGAGCCGCACCCAATTTTCAGGCATTGTGTCTTGTAAAGCCTGGGCATTTAAAACTTCATCATTGAACCAGCGGTGAGGACCAATAACGATTTTATCCGGATTTTCATTAAGCCAGGCCGCCCACCAGGAAAACGTGCTGTTGGAAATAATGGTATTCTTACACAAACTCAAGAGCCAAAAATCGGGGACAAAAATTTCTTTTTGTCCTGAGACCTCAACAAAATCGCAGTTGGCATCGTGAAGATTTTGGCGGCACCAGGAGAGGTCATCGGAAAAAACGAAAAACTGGGGGGAAGTTAATCGCTCGCGCATAGAGGTGATTGCCTTGAGGTAGTAAGTGAGGTCGCAGACATGATGGAGCGGAGAGCTTAGATAATCTCCTCTGCGAATATGAATGCCGACTGAATTCGAGTTTGCAATTTTTTCTTTATAGGCACGCACTTCGTGGTTGAAAGATAAGTGGTTTAAGCGCAACTCTTTTCTTATGGTTGGCTCAATATCTTTAAAATATTTTTCGCTTTGAAAATAACCATCTAAATACCTTCCATCATTGAGCTCTAATACTTTTGGGTCAAACCCCCAACTCTTTGGATAAAAAAATCTCTTATCAGTGGGGGATAAATAAAAACCATATCGCCACAAGATTTTTTTATAGATCGGAGGACGATAGAGCATGTCTGCAAATCCGCAATTTTGAAGCGGACGGATCATTTTCTTGGCAAAAAGATCTTGTTTGTTCATGTAACGGACCAGGTTCAGTCGAAGGGTAGTATTATTTTTGATCGCTACATGCCTTCCAACCGCATATTGAAAAAGGATATTTCCTAATCCGCCTTTTAATATTACCGTTATCATTTTGAGGTAAAAATTTAGGTTTAGAAACCGCAAAGATTTATTTAGATATTGCCCCCGTCTATTGTTTGATTAAGGGTAAAATATCAAATTTTGATTTTAAAGGGTAACGGTGATGCCTTATCAGCCAGGTTTTTTAGTCTCACCTCTTCGGCTTTGAGAATATCGAGCAGCATCAAGGCTTCAATCGGGGTAAAAAACAGGTGTTGTCCCTCTCCGCCTTTGACAATCATCCCTTCGTCTTTAACCTCAATGGTGAATTTTTCTACGTGCGTTGTCATGATGATTTGTTAACAGATATTCCTTTTTTCTAAGGCCCTAAAAATTTTGAGATGATTAATTCATGTAAATCTTGTCTTTCCTCAACCGAACCTTTTCAAAAATCTAACTAAACGAAATAATAAAATAAATTAAAAAAAAACTCAATGCGGACGATGATATTTTTTCTCTTTTCTTGACTTTTTTATTGGTCTGTAATAAATTTTTTAATAATTATTGGAGGTTAGCGAAAAAGGTTTGAAATATTTTAAGGAGGAGATTATGAAGGGTTTAAAGGTCGTTATCCTTGTGATTGTTTTTCTTCTCCCTTTTTTAGGAAACGGAAAGGCAGAAGAAAAAATCCTTACCCTTGCTCAAGCGGTTGATTTAGCACTCGAAAAAAATCCTACCCTAAAAGCAGCGGACTATATTGTGGAAGCATCAAAAGCAAAAGTAGGAGGCGCACGCTCCGGACTTTTACCCCGCATCGATTTGTATGAGGGGTTTACCCGGACGAATAATCCTATGATGGCGGTAGGGAGTAAATTAAATCAGGAGAAATTTTCTTCAAAGGATTATGCTTTAACACAATTAAACAACCCTTCTCCGATAAATAATTTTAACACCCAGTTTATTGTCACTCAGCCAATCTTTGATCAGGGGAAGACCTGGGTGGGGATAAGGCAGGCCAAAATAGGCAGCCAAGCCACACAGGAGGAGAGGATGCGGGTGAAACAAGCAGTGATTTTTGAGGTAATAAAAACTTACTCTCAGGCCATAAGAGCGCGAGAGGATTTAACTTTGGCCCAAAAAACAGAAGCTATGGCTGCTGCTCATGTCAAACTGGCAGAAGACCTTTTTCAGACCGGGCAAGCAGTTAAATCGGACGTGCTTTCTGCGCAGGTAAGGTTGAGCGAAATTAAAGAGATGGTCATCCAGGCCAGCAATGGTGTGAAGATTTCACAAGCCGCACTCAACAAGGTGATGGGGATGAATCAAAATGATAATTTTGAAATTCAGGGAGACTTAGCCTGTACCCGCGAAGAAGGTGACCTTAATAATCTCATTGTTGAGGCATTAGAAAAACGGCCCGATCTTTTAGCAATGAATAATTACGTAAAGAATGGACGTGAAGGAGTAAGAATGGCAAAAACCAATTATCTTCCGGATTTTCATTTTTTGGCTCACTATGATTTTAATGATCGGAATGACGCCTGGGGAAGCGAGGGGGAAAGCTGGACTGTGGGAGGAATTTTTCAATTTAATTTTTTTGATGGCTTAAGTTCTACCTATAAAGTGAAAGAGACCAATGCTGTGTTAATGCAGCTTACCAGCCAGCAGGAAGAATTGATGAGCAGCATTGAGCTTGAGGTTCGGGAAGCGTTTCTTCGCAGGGAAGAGGCAGATGAAAGGGTGAAAGTTGTTAATGAAACACTGGCTTATGCAGAAGAAAGCCTTAGGATTGTCGAAGATAGATATAAAGTGGGGCTTTCCCGGATGGTTGAGGTTTTAGATAACGAGGTGGCCTTGACCAAAGCAAAGAGAAACCATCTGTACGCTCTGTGTGATTTAAAAGTTGCCTGCGCGCAGTTAGATTTTGCTCGGGGCGTAATTATTCCACCGCCGGAGGGAGAAAGCGGAAAGCCGGATGCCGGTGAGGAAGCAGGTGGTGATCAGGAGATAACAGTTCCATTGACGAACAATTAACGAGGGAGGCAGGAATGACATTCGCGGAGCGGATTTTCCATGGGATCATCATTCTGATCCTCAGTTTTTCTTTTGGCTGCGGCACAGGGAACGACAAACAAAACCATCAGCCTGGTGTCATGGTTGATCCCGCTCAGGTAGAAAGAATAAACCCCATGATGGTCGATGACCTTTACCGGAGCGTGGCAACCGTAAAGTCGAAAAATACTGCCCAGATATCAAGCAAGGTTATGGGATATGTGTTAGAGGTAAAAGTTAAGGAAGGAGATAGGGTTAAAGAGGGGGATGTTTTGGTTGTCCTTCAAAGCAAAGAACTGGAATCCCGTTTAGAGGGGGCCAAGAATGCTCTTTCGGAAATCGAAAGTAATATCGCGGAAGCCGAGGCGGCAAAAGCGGAAGCACACGCCCAATTACACCTGGCGGAGATTACTTTTCTGCGGTTTAAGGACTTGCGCGAGCGGGAGTCGGTTTCTCAACAGGAATTCGACCAGGCAAACGCCGCCTATGAAGTGGCAAAAGCACGACAGAGAAGGTCAGAACAAACACTCGCATCTTTTTATTCTAAAAAGAAGCAAACGGCAGCATCGCTCGATGAGGCAAAAACGTTTTATGATTATACTCATCTTAAAGCGCCCTTTGACGGCCTGATTTCTCAAAAAATGGTCGATGAAGGAACCTTAGCTTCTCCCGGGACCCCGCTGGTGGTGCTCGAAGACAACCAACATTACCAATTAGAGGCGATTGTTGATGAATCGAAATCCGGCAAGATAAAAACCGGGCAAGACATTGACGTGAATGTGGATGCTTTGGGAGAGGGAAAAATTAAGGGAAAAGTTGCCGAGGTCATTCCCCATATTGATACCGTAAGCAGGACATTTCAGGTAAAGATCGATCTGCCCTTATTACCTCAGATAACCTCAGGCATGTTTGGCAAAGCATATTTCCCCATGGGCAAAAGGACGATGATGCTTGTTCCCAAAGGAGCATTGTTAGAATGTGGAGAACTTTCAAGCCTCTTGGTAGTAAATCAAAAAGGCCGCGTGGAAAGAAGACTTGTCAGAGAAGGTAAGGAGTATCATGGTAAAGTGGAAATTTTAAGCGGCCTTAACCCTGGTGAATCGATTGTGGCGCGGGATGTGTTTAAAGTAAAGGAAGGGTGTCTGGTGGGGAAGAAAGCATGAATGATGGGTTTATTGGTAAAGTAATCCGGATTTTTATTGACTCCAAGTTAACTCCGCTTATTATTGCGGGTGCGATGCTTTTAGGGGTTTTCGCGGTACTATCACTTCCCCGGGAAGAAGAACCCCAGATCGTGGTCCCGATGATTGATGTGTTTGTTCAAATGCCCGGCGCCAGCCCCACGGAAGTGGAACAGCGAGTTACCTATCCCATGGAAAAATTTTTATGGGAAATCCCCGGAGTTGAGTACATCTATTCTACGTCAATGCCGGGGATGAGCATGGCGATTGTCCGGTTTTATGTTGGGGAAGATGAGGAAAAAAGCATTGCAAAGTTTTACAATAAGCTCTATGCCCACCTCGACTTGATTCCTCCCGGCGTATCCATGCCGATCATTAAGCCCCGCTACATTGATGATGTTCCCATTCTTTTGCTTACCCTCTGGGGTGATCAGTATGATAGTTTTACGTTGCGGAGGATTGCCAAACAGCTGGAAGAAGAGATTAAAAGCATTAATGATGTCTCCTTGACCGAAGTCATCGGCGGCCAGCGGAGGGAGCTTAAGGTGGTCCTGGATACCAGCCGGATGCGTGCCTATCATATTCCTATTCCCCAGGTGGTCTCGCTCATTAAAAGCGCAAATCAATCCCTGGCTGCCGGAACCTTATCCCAAAACAATCAAGAATTCCTGGTAGAGGTTGGTGGTTTTATTCAAAATGCGGAAGACCTGGGGAACATTGTTGTTGGAGTATGGGAAGAAAGGCCTGTTTATTTAAAAGATATTGTGAAAATAAGCGATGGTCCGGAGGAACCTGATTCATACCTTTTTTTTGGAACGGGTCCACAAGCTGCACAGAAAGGAATTAAAGCTGAACCAGGAAGACTCAACCGAGCAGTAACCGTGTCAATTGCCAAGCGAAAAGGTAAAAATGCCACCCACATTGCCGAGGCCGTGCTCCATAAAGTGGAAGCGCTGAAAGGGGGACTCATTCCTCAGGGAGTGAACGTCACGGTGACGCGCGACTATGGAGAAACCGCCAAGGATAAATCAAACGAACTTTTAAAACACCTGTTTCTTGCCACAATTTCAGTTACCATCCTTATCGGTCTTTTTTTAGGTTTTAGGGCCTCTCTTATTGTTTTCGTGGCTATCCCTACCACCTTAGCACTGACGCTGTTTATTTATTATTTTTTCGGTTACACCTTGAACCGGGT
>DATEXU010000019.1:0-16456 GCA_035256645.1 Thermodesulfobacteriota bacterium
ATCTTTCAACTTAAACGGTTGTCGCAAATATTTTTCAAAATCCATCCCCCCATGAAACTTTACCGCCCGCGATGCCAGATAGGTAATACCCCCGTGCAAGAGCCCCTGACAGGCCTTGGTTATCCCGAAGCCGAATGCGGCTTCTTTCTCGATTAAGGTAGAATCCAGTTTATACTTGGATAATTCCCGAACAATAGCTGTACCGGTGATCCCACCCCCAATCACCGCAACCTGCGTCTCTATTCTTGCGTCGCTCATATCAATCCTCCGTTCTTACGATTTTTTTAATCACCAAAAACTCCTGATAGCATAAAATTTATACTTTTAATTCGTTTTATAAAAGGATACGGCTGAATTTACCCACCCCTGCTAAAGGCTCCTTAACCTTTTTCGGTTTCAAAAGGAAGCATCCCAACGCCGGTATCATGATTAGTGCGCCAAGCATATTCCAAACAAACATGAAAGTAAGCAAGATGCCCATATCAGCCTGGAACTTTATGGGAGCGAAAAACCAGGTAACGACGCTGACGGCCAAAGTCAGGCCGGTCAACAAGACGATTCGGCCGGTAAAGCAAAGGGCTGCATAGTATGCACTCGAAAGGTCCATTCCTTCCCTCAAGCGGGCCATGAGTACACTCACCATGTAAAGAGCATAGTCCACGCCGATGCCCACCCCCAAAGCGATCACGGGCAGCGTAGCTACTTTGACCCCGATGCCAAGCACAGCCATGAGCGCTTCGCAGAGTATTGATGTGAGTAGGAGAGGAATGATGGATACCACAACGGCTCTCCAAGACCGAAATGCTATGAAACAAAGCAGTATCACAGCGCCGTAGATAAAAAACAGCATGTCGTGCATGGCCTTCTTCACGGAAATGTTCGTTGCCGCTTCGATGCCCGCATTACCCGCTGCAAGGAGAAAATTTATATCTTTCCTGTTGTTGTTCCGGGCAAATTCATCCACCTTTTCAACAACACTGGTCAGCGTTTGAGCCTTGTGGTCTTTCAGGTAAACTAAAATCGGAAGCACGCTACAGTCTCCATTTAAAAGGTCCAATGGGCACCGCGAAGGGTAGGCTTGCAGCATGCTTTGATTTCTCAGAAGCTCATACCACTTGGGGTTTCCCTCACTAAGCCCCATTATAAACATTTTGCACAAAGAAGCAAGTGAAGCGGTCGACTCAACACCCTCCAACTGCCTCAGCTCCGCTTCCAAGGCATCCATCTTCATGAGATTTTTGTACAAAACTCCTTCATTCGGGGGCGTTTTAACAATCACCACCAGAACATCGCTGCTGGCCGCATAGTGTGCGACCATGAAGGCGTTGTCTTGGTTATACCGTGAATCCGGGCGAAGCTCTGGTGCGCCCTTGTCTATGTCGCCAATACAAAGGCCCATCCTCCCGTAAATTCCCACTCCGCCGAGAATCATGAAACAGACTATGGCAACTATAGCCCACTTCCGCTGCGTGAAGAGATCCAGGAATTTCCATAGGAAGTGTTTTTTCGTTTTGTCTGAGCTTTCCTCGCGAAGACTGCGCGCGGCCGCCTTGGCGTTAACACCCGTGTAGCTCAACAGAATGGGCAGAAGCATCAGGTTGGTGAAGATGAGAATCGCTACACCAATACTGGCCGTGATAGCAAGGTCTTGAATGACCTTGATCCGGATCAACATGAGGACCCCAAAACCCACCGCATCGGCCAAGAGAGCCGTAAGACCCGCAGTGAAAAGCCTGCGGAAGGTATAGCGGGCGGCCACCACCCGGTGAGTACCACGCCCGATGTCCTGCATAATGCCGTTCATCTTCTGAGAACCATGGCTCATCCCGATTGCGAAGACGAGGAAAGGAACAAGAACCGAGTACGGGTCCAGGTCGAAGCCTAAAAGGGGAAGAAACCCTAGAAGCCATAAGACCGCCACCAGCGAGCAGGCCACTATCAGAAACGCACTCCGCAAGCATCGGATGTACCATAGCAGTAAAGCGCCATCGACTATAATTGCCAAGAGAAAAAACAGCATCATCACTTGCAAGCCATCAATCAAGTCCCCAACGATTTTTGCGAAACCCGTGATATGCAGTTTGATGGTGTCGCTATTGTATTTATCCCGAACCTTCTCAAGAGTTTTCGATAACTTGCTATAATCAAGCGGTTTACCCGTTGTGGGATCAAAATCTAGGAGGGGTAAATCAATAATACTTGAGCGAAAGTCAGTAGCTACCAACTTACCTATTTCACCCGATCTTTCGACATTTATGCGTACCTCCCGAATACTTTGCGCTGATCCATCGTACGTGCCGGGTATCACCGGTCCCCCCGCCAGGCCCTCTTCAGTAACAGCCAACCACCGGGTCGCGGGGGTCCAAAGCGACTTCATCGCTTCTCTCTGCAGGCCAGGAATAAAGAACACTTCATCGTTTATTTTTTGAAGGGTTTGAAGATACTCCCCATCGAAAATCGTCCCACGGCGCATTTCCACGCCGATATGGATGATGTTTCCCAGCCCCTTAAGTTCTTTCCTGTTCGCCAAGTAATTAACAATATAAGGGTGCTTTGTCGGTATCATCTTATCGAAGCCCGCGTTGACCCGAAGCTTGGTCGCTTCATAGCCCAAGATAAGCGTCACAATAACACAGACGATTATCACGGCGAACCTGTGATTGAAAAAAATTCTTTCCAGGAGGTTGCCCGAACTTTTGTCAAAATCTTCCAGACGCGGAATGACCGGCTGCTGCTGCAAAGAAGTATCCGCTTTCATTTTCCTTTACCATCCCCTTTCGTAAGTTGAATTGGGTTCACAACCCGCGACACACCCGTTAGACCAGCAACTATCAAGCTGCCATCGCCAGATTCGGTGATACCGGAAATAGAAGGAGACTCACAGAGCGGAACCGGTCGAAAACTGCAAGCGCCTCCCCGCCCAGGGTCCTCACCTACCAGAATATCTCCGGTCTGGGTTACCAAAAAAGGGGTTCCTTTTTTGAACTGCACCCCAGCTGTGATGGAATTAAGAACTCCGGTTTCGCTCTTTTGCCAGCTCCCTCCGCGGTCCTCCGAGCAAAACGCGTGGCCACGCAAGCCAAACAACACTACCTTTTCGCCCCAAGCCATCAGGCCGAAGTAACTGCCCTGGTAGGGAGTGGAAAAAGCAGAGAAGGTGTTGCCGTCGTCGTTTGAACGAAGGAACAGACCCCGCTCCCCGGCTATATAAAGATATTCTCCAGAGGGACGAATGCAGTAAAGATTTAACCCCTCGGGGTTCTCCACGTGATCCAACCAAGGCTGCCAGGTTTCCCCGCCGTCCTCGGTGCGGAAAATGAGGTTGTAGGCACCTATAATAAAACCTGTTTTTTCATTTTTGAAGTACAGATCAAGGAACGGCTTGTCAGGGCCGTCATCTACAAGGAGTTTAGCGGCGGTTATCTTTTTTTCAAGTATCTTGGAATCACCATCATTCTTCTTTTGCAATTGGACATTGGCCGCATCAAGCGCTAACCGGGCGGCCTGGATGCCGTCGAGCTGTTTTACCCACGTTTCACCGCCATCCTCGCTGTGGAGCACGATGCCGGAGTGGCCAACTATCCAACCTTTCTCAGGTGTTACAAAGAACACGCCGGTCAGGGTGACGCTCACGGGCACCTTCGCCTGACGCCAAGTTTTTCCATCATCATCCGACAGGATAACGATGCCTCTCTCGCCCACTGCCACGAGACGTTGGCCTGCGGCAGTCACACCCAAAAGGACTGATTTGTTCGGCTGCTTCATTATCAGCGCGGGGCGCTCCAGCGGATCACGCACTTCTTCTGCGAACAATCCTGCAAAGCTCATTACCACAATCACCGAGCTTAGCAAAATCATAATGGTTACTCGGCTTAAGTTTTTCCTCATATTTTTTTACCTCATATTTCTTCCTTAGCACCCGAATAATACAAACCATTGACGGAGCGGTTTGGCAAATACAATCCTCCGCTTTTCATGACAAAAAGCGGAGGATTGTAATGCAATTATCCCTTAGCGCACACCCTCGGTGGCCAGGTTTTCGGGACCGAACCACTTGGAAGGCTTAGGGGGAACCTCCTTATATTGCACATCCTGTTCATTTAGCATGCCCCACCCCACGTAGGCCCCTGTTAGCATATTTGTAGAAATCTGAGTCCAACCATAAACCGTAGGAATATCCATGCAAAGCATGGGAATATTTATAATGGATCTATACAATTGTCCGTGCCCATCCCAGCCATTGTATGCAAGCAATTCCCAAGAATCCTCGTCTTGATAATAGAGTCTTTTCGCTACGACATTCCGCTTACCCGGTTTAAGGGTAGCCTCCACCAACCAAACGCGGTGGAGCTCCCAGCGGAGATGATCTTGATTCACATGCCCCTTCTGCAAAACGTCTTTGCACTTCTGAAAATAGAACTTGTTACAATTGTAAGGAACGAACATCTCCTTTTTGCCAAGCAACTTCCACTCATATTGGTCCATGGGGCCGCTCCACATGAAACATTCATCCATGTAAGTCTGGCCGGAGGTTGAAAAGTCGGGGTTATCGTAAGAGAAGGATGGAGCTCGCCGTACCCTACGCTGGCCAGGAAGATACTGCCAAGCCGTTGTAAACCCCTGGGCGAAATCGTTCAAATTATCATGAACACAAAAGCTTTCGCCCGCCTTGTAGGGAGGACCTGTCTGGATAACAATTTTCTCGCGCCACATACCGTTCCAATCTTCGGGTTTCTCCTTTAGATAATACGGGTACTGCGAATATTCATCGCACGTTGAAAGCATTACTTTACTACCGTCCGGATTAACAAGATACGTGATAAAACTTGTAGTAAACGCTTTCCCCCGCCAGGCAAGAAAAAAGTTCAACATTGCCTCAAGGCCAGTCTTGGGGATCGGGAAAGGAGTGCCGCCAATAGCGCCTTCAACATTATCTCCGTTAGTGCCTATGGTCTTTGCCCGGGTTGCATTCTTGAATGTGTTATCATACACAAATTGAGGCGCGGCAAAAGTGCGATGGGTAGGATATACATCGATCCGATAATCCGGGTACTTTTTGAGCAAAGCCTTTTGGCAATCGATCAACTTGTCCGCATATTTGTCCATATTTTGACCGGTAATTGAGTAAAGCGGCTTTTCAGCAGAGAAGGGATCAGGCCGGAAATCACCAGCCTTGAAGCCTGCTGGCACGGTTGTATAACCTCCGGTCCAGGCGGGAATACTCCCATCGGCGTTGCCTGCTTTTTCAGCGCCCATTGGGGTAAGCGTTGTTTTGAGCTTGGCTGCTTCCTCCGGGGATACTGTTGCTGCAAGGCTTGCGTTGAGAAAAAGTGTAACGACCCAAAAAATCACCAAAAATACGATTATCTGCTTATGTTTCATTTAAAGACCTCCTTGCTCTAAAAAGTTCGATTTATATTAAAAGACACAAAATCTCGGTCAGCAGCAGTTTGCCATCTTGGGGACCCAAAGTAATTTGTATAGGTGATGCCGGCCTTCCACACCGCCTTATACGTTGCCGTAATGCCCACGCTGGCGTCCCCACCTTTATCCGCGCCTCCATTGAATGCAGGATCTACCGGCGACTTTCCCGAAAAGTTATACCCAAACCCAAAAGGCACCGTAAGATCAAGGCTTGGGAAAACCTGGTAGTAGGCGGGCTCCCAGATTCCACGGAATCCCAACGCGTAATGTTTATCGTGATTTCTCGGATTTAATACCATATTGTTGGCACTTGTAACATCCGGCAAATGCGTGACCAGCATGTTCTTATTTTTGGTAATGTTCATTAAACAGACGTAGCCAACCTCGCCCAAGAGCAATCCGCCATCCCACAGGCGAAAACTGCCAAGAGCGGGTCCGGGATTTAATGCAAAGGTGCCAGAGAGATTGGCATGAAAAGTATTTCCGACCGCGTAAGCCGGATGATGGTTGTTGTCTGCGTGGGCGTTTGGATCAAAAAGATTCACAATTCGAGGCAGACTTGCCAGCGGAGTATTGATACGTACACTCACCTCGCCAGATACGTTAACCCGTCCGACCAAAGTGCCACAGCTTGCCCCGATCATATGGATATTTCTGGGGTATACCAAAAAATACTCACCCACCTTGCCGCGCGCTGCGTTGTAGGAATTAACACCCTTGCCCAGATAACCATATAGTTGAGGTCCTGTTTCGTCGTATTTATGATAGTAGAGGCCCCAATCTGCATCAATATTGGGAACCCGGAACCGGGCTGCTATACCCCACGAGCCGAATTTTGCTTCCCCAAACCCGCCGGTATTATCCCCGCCCCCCTTGTCATTGCCTCTCCAGAGAGCAGGCGCCTCGGGCCCCCACGGATAGGGCTCGCCATTACGGCGCATTATGAGCCGCCGCCCGCCGGCATCCGCCATGTCAAGATTGCTGAAGTAGCTGCCCGCAGGCGGAATCCGATCTCGGCGCCACTCAAAATTGGTGAAGGCCGAAAGGGTGAAATTATCCCTTAATTGCAACTGCCAAAAGGCGCGTGCGATCGGCATGAGGATTTCTTTAAACTGCGATGAGGGAACCGACAAAAGCTTGATGGCATCAGTAGGCGCCATGCCGTGCGCAATTCCATTTCCGCCAAAGAACAGGGTTTCCCCCCATAACAGGCTGAACCTTCCAAGCCGGAAGGAAAACGGCATAGAACCCAGACTGAATTTGCCGTGGAAAAATGCGTCCAAGAGCTCGACATTTCGTCCGCAAACATCTACTGTATCACCCGCGAATCTGCGATGGTCACCAAAGCCATTGAACGTAGCGGGTGAATTGTTGAAGTTATTATTTTGATAAACCGTATCAGACCATGCGGCAGCGCTTAGCCGGATACCCCAATTTTTATGGTAAACGGCATCAAACTCGGAAAATACGTCAAATCGGTTTGAAGTCAAATTCCCTTGTTTAAAATTTCGGTCTCCATCATCTGTATTGTAAGCCGGCACAAAGGGGTTGTTGTACACTGCCTTTCTTTGATCCGCCACCCGCAGGCCTAGGCTGTATTTTAGGTTGGTGTCCCACCGAACCGTCCAATCAGAATCCTTGTAGATTTGAGCCGCATTCACGGTGGAACCAGTCGTAATCAGGATAAGCACCAGTATTAAACCTGATAAAAGAAGGCCACCGATTCTTGCGTTAGTTTTTCGAAATTTTATAGCAAGAAAACTAAGCTTTTTTTTCATTGTTCCTCCTTTCCTCCATAAAAAAACAGTTTATTAATAAACAAGCTGATGGCGACTATTTTTTCCTTTGCATCACCATGTCCCACTCTATTCTACCTTAACATTTTCTTCGCACCTCCTTGCTGAGACCTCCGGCAAAGCCGTGGGATTGATTCTAAACGCAAGTTCACCTTGGTGAAAGTGAACTAAAAGATCATCTGTGAACTGGGCTGAGCCCTTGACATTGGCAGCCGCATCCACCATGGGCACCTGCTATAATAGTTTTGATGATAGCAGGTAGTAAGAATACTCAGGAGACAAGGATCCCCGTGATGCAACCCGGCCTTTTTGATCGGCAGAATCGTTTTGAAAAACTTGACAAAAACGGTGACCCTCTTGTGAAATTGAATAAGGTTGTTCCGTGGAATAGTTTTCGACCGGCTCTGGAAACTCTCCGAGCCGGAGAAAAAAAGAGCACTGCAGGAGCAAAGCCCTATGATGTTGTCGTGATGTTTAAAATTCTTATTCTTCAATCCCTGTACAACCTTTCGGATGAAGCCACTGAGTATCAGGTTCTTGACCGACTTTCGTTTATGAGATTTTTGGGGCTGCGCCTTGGCAGCAAGGTGCCGGATGCAAAGACAATCTGGTTGTTTCGGGAACAATTGACCGAGGCAGGGTTGGCCGAGGAGTTGTTCAGGCAGTTTGAAACAGTCCTGGGAAAAAGCGGATTTACAGCCAAGAAGGGGCAAATTATTGATGCCGGCATTGTTCAAGCGCCAAAGCAGAGAAACAGCCGGGAAGAAACCGCCCGGATAAAACAGGGAGAGATTCCCCAGGAGTGGGAAAAAGCCAAAAAGCGTCAAAAAAATACCGATGCCCGGTGGAGCAAAAAAAACGCAAAGAGCTATTACGGCTACAAGAATCATATCAACGTGGATGTGAAGCACAAGCTTGTCCGCGCCTATTCGGTGACGGATGCTGATAGCAATGCGTTTGATGACTTGTTGGAGGAAAACAACAGGAGCGCTGATGTATATGCTGATTCTGCCTATCGGTCTAAGGAGTCTATAGGGTTGCTTGAGAAGCGGGGATTTCGTGAACGACTGCAGCGCAAGGGCTGTAAACACCGCAAGCTTACCGAAAGAGAACAGCAGGGCAATAAGACGAGAGCAAAAATACGCTGCCGGATTGAGCATGTATTTGGAGTAATGACGATGATGGCCGGCAGCCTGATGGTAAAAACGGTCGGCATTATCCGAGCCAGGACAAAGATAGGGCTTGGCAATCTTACTTACAATATTAATCGGTATGGTCTGTTGGCCATAACAGGATAGCCCTGCCATTGCAGGCATGAAGTTGGTCTTATTGACCCTATGCAAGGTGGTGTTTAATACCCTAACCATGAATAAAATCCATGAAAATGTTATTCAACCCCCCCCCAAAGTTGCGTTTTTTTAGTTCACCTTCACCACGGTGAACTTGAACTTTTTACCCCCACTGACCTGCTCCTGAAACATATACCATATTTATAGTAAAGAACCCCGTGCTTTGATCTATCCCTAAGATTTGCCCCAAACACTTTGAGAAAAACAGAAGGGCTTTTATTGCCTGGTTAAACCTGCCGAGTTATTAATTCGAACGTTCGAATTAATTCTAACGTTTGTTTTAAGATTAGGGTGTCATTTCCTTCTTGTCAAGTATTTTTTTTGCATTACATTACAATTTTTCCTATGACTATTTTTAACATTATAATAATCCATGCGTTTTTTTCAACGATGGAATTTCTTTTTTTTGATATAAATACTCTATAAAAAATTGTTTTTGGCTTGGATGATTACTATGATATATTTTTTTGAAATTTAACTTTTGATAAGGGAATATAAAGATATAATGAATAATATTGGGCTTACAAAATATGAGAAGAAAAAAGGCATAATTCTCGATGCAACATTTAAATGCATATATGAGCATGGGATTAAGAATTTATCTTTGCGTTCCATTGCCAAGGAAGCTAAAGTTAATCAGTCTGATCTTCTTTATTATTTTAAAAATAAAGAAAATCTTTTAACTGAATTTATTCGGACTCTTTTTAAGAAGTTTATGCATAATGTTGAAAAAGGAGTTAACAAGTTAGATTCCCCAGAGAAAAAAATCGAGGCTTTACTAAAAAGAGGGGTGAGTTTTTCTTCAAAACAAAAAAACTCTTTGTGGTATTTATTGACTGCTGGTCATTGTGTATGAGAAATGTTCATTTGCGGCGAATATTCTGCCAATACCCTGAGCAACTCTATAAACTTCATAAAGATATTTTGGAAAAATTTTATGAAGAAAATGGCTTGAAAGATGTTCAAATAGACACTATTAATGTTTTTCTTTTCGCTTTTTTGGCCGGGATGGGAATCCTGCGATATGCGTCTAAACAACCCTTCGATTACAAAAGATACTCGGAAGAATTTAGAAAAAAATTTTTTTTCTTAAACAAATAGAATAATTAAATATTTTATCATTATTTACCGCTCTTCATACTAATAATTCTTTTCTGGTTAAAAAGGGAATTCGACAAACTTGTATTCAAACTCATAGCGCTTATGGGCTTTGCCCTTGGCGATGCCCCAACCTCCGACGCGTGGATGATGCTGTAAACTTTTCCCTTATCGTCTCGCTTTAGACGGTGAAGCCGCTTTGCCGGTTCAAGTAGCTGGTGCACTTTCTTGTTGATCTGCTCGTATTTTCACTCTATCTCCCGCAGTACTCTGTCCAGGTAGGTCTTTAACTTCTTGGTCTCTTTTGTTGATTATGACCGGGGCTCCCCTTTGTCCCCCACCGTCAACGCTTTTTCTTTTTTTCGCCCAGCATCTTTTCCATTGCCTGCAACTTTTCTTCGAGCTCTTTGACAGAGCGCTGGATCTGCTGAAAATGTTGAAAACTAGCCGGGGTCCCTTCAGCGGTTTGACTTACGTAACGGACCGGGGTCATCTGCTGGTCGTTGAACAGCACGCTCAGTTGTTTTGGCCAGTAGTGTCCCGTTGCCTCATGAGTGAAATAGTAGAACGGGGAGATGTTCAAATCGACATCAGCGTATATGATTCCCTCCTGGTCGATGAG
This sequence comes from Thermodesulfobacteriota bacterium, assembly GCA_035256645.1. GTDB lineage: Bacteria > Desulfobacterota > WTBG01 > JAGOGO01 > JAGOGO01. The sequence goes on from DATEXU010000019.1 coordinate 10,290, forward strand.
CGGCCCAGAAATGATCTCTCCAGTCCCGGGAGCAAGTATAGCTGTCCAGCCGCCACCTGGTGTCATGTGCTGTGGTTTGCCAAGCTTATCTATGGCCTCTTGATCAACAACCGATTGGACGTTGATCACGTATGTGTTATAGGCAATAGCGTGATATCTGGCGCTCGTCTCGGAGAGAATGCGGAATGCTTCCTTCCAGGCGGGTATCCCGGCGGTAGCAAAACCGACCCACGCGCCTATGTGAATCTGCTCCCCCATAGCAGCGAGGGTGTATCCTGGCAGGGCCATGGTGTGTTCCCCGCATATGAGGCCACTCAGGCGGCCGATTTTTGTCTCATAAACCCTGTGGGTACTGCCATCGCCATCACCCCAGATGATCTTTTCAGCGTGAGTAGCTTTGAACTTCCTGTGCTTACCCATGAGGTTGCCCTCATCGTCAAAGAACAGGAGCGTATTGTAGAGACTCTTGTTGTCCCGTTCGTTCACACCAATCACCACGTAAGCGTTGGCCTTCCGGGCTGCCGCGCCCAGTCTGGTCGTGGCCTCGCTCGGCACGTCCACAGAGTTCTTATACAGATCAGCGCAGTATACCAAGCCCTGTTCGATACCCATTAGCCACACCCAGTACGGATAGGCAGGGATGTAGACTTCGGGGAGGGCTATTAACTTCGCTCCCTCTTTCCCGGCCGTCTCGATCAAGGTGCAAGCCTTGTCTACAGACGCCTCCCGCTCCATGAATACGGGTGCAGCCTGCACGGCTGCGGCTTTGAATTTGGGATACCTATCGCCCATCTCACACCTCCTTGTTCATGGGTGATTGTTAGTGCTTCTGACCTCCTATGCGCTGCGTTCCATCTTCCGCAACGTCAACCACTTTTCGTGTATCAAACACACCCTTATCCTTTTCTGACCTATGGCTTCTTGTTTAAGCGCCGGTAACCTTGCCGAAGTCTTATCCCAACTTCTTTCGCCACTTTCACTAATGTGGGCAACATCTTGTAGTAAAGCCGCACGTCGGTCGAAAATGCTATCGCCTTAGCTTGTACCGTGGTATACACCGTGATCCGCCCTACCTCGTGCTTCGTCATCAACCGCTTGCGCTTTGCCGCTTCGATGGTCTCCTTCAAAAGCCTCTCCATCCCCTCAGCCCCTACTCGTCTTTTCCCGTCGGATCATTTCAAAACATCACCGCTTTGGATCAACTGTTTCTTTGTTTTTAATTTTTAACAGGAAATTCTTATTGCCATCAGTATTTTGCTGATTATTCTTCTCATTCCTAAGATCCTGAATCAATGTGGAAAGTAAAGGGGGAGTCAAATTATAAAATTCTACTCATCTGATAAATCAATCCCCTTCTTTTTGGCGAGTTTCTCACCTCTCCCCACTGATACGCTTTGCAGACTACGGCGTCTTTAATTAACCTGTTAACTCATTTCGAGCGTATTTCTTTTACTCCATTAACAAAAAATCATCAATCAAAAATAAAATCCCCGCCAGAGATAAAGGGACAATGAAGGTAGAGAGAGTGGGGCTAGGGCTTTTCCCTTTTCTCCGGCTGGAGATTTTATATTTTTTTGCCTAACAAGATACTGGCAATAGTATTTTTCTGTATCTCCCTTGTTCCTATTTTAAGGTTGTTTATTTACATAGTCAAAATCGCTTTTATGACCGTTCCTTTTTTCGAATCTTCTGCGGCTTGATTGATATCTTTAAAACTGTATAACTTTATTAACTTATCGAACGGGAATTGACCATTCTTATACAGCTCAATTAACTTTGGAATAAAAATTTTGGGAATGCTGCTTCCTTGATGAACCCCGACAACCGACTTCACAGTAACTATTAACTCAAAAACATGCAGGTTCACATCTGTCCCCACTGGGGGTGCTCCAACAACCGCTACCGTTCCCATGGTAGCAAGAGAATCGGTTGCCTGTCTTAAGAGTGCTGGAATTCCTGCTGCTTCAATTGCGTAATCCACACCACCGCCAGTTATTTTCTTTATTTCTTCAACTACGTTGTTAACGTTTTTCGCATTGATAGTGTGGGTAGCGCCAAGCTCTTGAGCTAACTCCAGGCGTGAGTCAAAGATGTCAACGGCTATTCGTGTCGTACAACCAACTACCTTTGAAGCCATTAAAGCGCTCATTCCTACCGTACCAGTACCGAAAACGGCAACGGTTGATCCTGCCGGCGGCCGAAGCGTATTGATAATCGCACCTGCTCCGGTTTGAATTCCGCAGCCAAGAGGCGCCAGTAATCGCAAATCAACATCTTTATCGACTTTGACTACACCACGTGCATTTGCAACGGCATAGGTCGCAAAAGATGATTGGCCGAAGAAAGTCGATAGATTTTGTTCCTTCTGATGAATTCGATGAGTTCCATCATCCATTTTTCCTAAAAAATTCAAAGGGAAAATGCCCTCGCATGCGTACGCATGACCCGTTAGACAATACCGGCAGGTTCCGCACGTTGCAAAGGAAATCACAACGTGGTCACCTGGTTTCATATCCTTAACACCTTCGCCAACCTTTTCAATTATTCCCGCACCTTCGTGCCCGAGGACCGCAGGCAGAGGAACAGGGAAAAATTGTTCTTGCGCCACGATATCCGTGTGACAGATTCCGGATGAGACGATCTTAATGAGCACTTCTCCCGCTTTCGGGTCATCGATAACTACGTCCTCCAATTGAAACTTTTGAGCTTTCTCATGTACTACAGCAGCAGTTGCTTTCATGGTAATTCCTCCTTATTTTAGGGGTTGATCTGGTTGTTTTTATGTTTGCATCTACTTCTTTATGGTGATGCCATAAATCTTTTAACTTTGCGTTTCCCCACATAGCCTGAGGCGGGTTCGGAAGAAGGTGTGGGAAACGCGAGCGCTTCGGTTAAAACATAAGCTGCCTGCAGTGCCGAAGTAGGGCAAAGCGGAAAACATTCTTTGCAGTTCCAGCACTCCTTAGAAGCTATCTCCGGAATGAAATTTATCTCCCGTTTTACTCCTCTGTCACCAAATCCAACAGCGTTTTTCTTCTTGACTTCAGTGCAGTATCGTACACATAGACCACAAAGAATGCAAAATGAGGGCTCTTTTTCAAAACGGTCTTTGTGTGCTCCATACTCTTGAGCCAAATCCTGCAATACCGGAGCATCCGGAGCATGAGCCAGAAACTGCTCCAAAAGCATTTTGCGAGTTTTATCTACTTTCTCTGATCTGGTCTTTACTACCATTTTTTTTTCAACGGGGTAAACGCAGGCAGCAACCAAACGTGTTCTACCGCCGGTTTGTGCTTCTACTGTGCAAATCCGGCAAGCCCCATAAGGTTCTAATTTCTCGTGGTGACAAAGTGTGGGAATAAATATCCCTACGCTTTTTGCTGCCTCTAAAATGGTCATCCCTTCTTTTGCCTCAACTTCTCTTCCATCAATCTGTAAAAGAATTTTACTCATTTTTTTACTCTCTCTGTCTATGATGCTTTCTTCTTCAGGTATAGGTGGCGAAACCGACTCGCCGGAGAGCTTTCTTACCGCACTAAAGATTTACCACCATGCTCTTGTCTCGGGCCTCAGTCAAGCTTGACATCACACCTGAGACAGCGTGCGCATTCCTTCTTGGCCGTCTCCTCATCGAATCCAAGCTCCACTTCTGCGGTGAAGTCCTTGATTCGCTCTTTGGGGTCTATCTTGGGCATTTCTGCCATTGCCTGCTCGATCACTTCCTGGGGCACCGTCATCGTCACGTTGATCGTTTCCAAACGTTCCGCGTGAGGGCTCTCGCCCCTTTTATTGGCCAGGTATTTATCTATCTCCACCGCGGCCCGTTTCCCATGTGCCAGGGCATCCACGACCCGCGCCGGGCCGGTCACAGCATCACCGCCTGCAAAAACTCCGGGGAGATTGGTAAGCAGGGAACGACGGTCTACGGCAATGGTGTTCCATTTAGTGGTGAGCGATCCGGTGAAGTCAATACCCGGAGCCTGCCCAATGGCGGAAAAGATGGTGTCATATTCTTGGCTGATCACGCATCCCTCAATGGGGACCGGTCTTCGGCGACCGCTGCGGTCGAAACCATTCAGCTCGCACGCATTCAACACAAGGGCCAATCTGCCGTTGACCTGACTGATGGACTTCGGAGCCACAAGTTCCTTAAGTTCAACGTCTTCTGCAAGGGCGTCCACAATCTCCTCTTCGTAGGCGGGCATGTCTTTCCTTTCACGCCTATAAGCAATGGTCACTTCTGCTCCAAGCCTGCGGCAGGTTCTGGCGATGTCGATAGCCACATTGCCGCCCCCGATTACGGCTACCTTTTTCCCTGGATCCGGAGCAGTTCCCAATTCTACTTCTCTTAGGAACTCAGCACCTCCCCTGACATTGGGCAGATCTTCCCCGGGAATGCGGAGTGGGAGGTTTTTGTGAGCGCCGACGGCCACAAAGGTGGCATCATAGTCTCCTTGGATCTGCTCCAGGGAGATGTCGCGTCCCACCCTAATATTGGTTTTGACTTCAACACCCACGTTTAGAATGAAGTTGATCTCCTGATCCAGGATATCCCGAGGGAGACGATAGGCGGGTATCCCGTAACGAAGCATGCCGCCCAGCTGCGGGAGTTCCTCAAAAATAGTGGGTTGATACCCCATCAACGCTAAATTGTAGGCTGCGGCCAGCCCGCCCGGTCCACCGCCAATAACGGCCACCTTTTCTTTCTTTGCCTCAGCTTTTTCAACCTTGACGGTGAAGCCCTTTTTCTTGGCCATATCAGCGGCAAATCGCTTGATCTTTGGAATGCTCAATGCTTCATCGGTTTCTGCCCTGCGGCAGACCTCTGTGCATGGATGCGTGCAGACCCGGCCACAAACTCCCGGGAGGGGGTTTGTCTGATAGATGAGCGAGATAGCCTCCTCATACCGGCCCTCGGCCACCAGAGAGAGGTAGCCCGGGATATCCTGGCCGATGGGACAGGCATTAATGCATTTGGCCTTGTAAAGGCTTGAGCAGACTCCTGCCTCGCATCGCTTATCGAAGATGTGATCTTCGTATTCATGGCGAAAATATCTCAGTGTGGACAGCACCGGGTTGGGAGCGCTCCCACCTAAAGCACAAAGTGAAGCATCTTTGGTTGACTCGGCTAGCTCCTGCAAAAGTTCGATGTCGCTCTCTCTTCCCTTTCCTTCAGTGATATTAGTCAGAATCTTAAGCATCTGCCTTATGCCTTCACGGCATGGGGAGCATTTGCCGCACGATTCAACAGAAAGAAACTTAAGAAAGTACCTGGCGACATCAACCATACAGGTGTCTTCATCCATCACGATCATGCCGCCTGAACCCATGATTGCGCCGACTTTGGGCAGTTCGTCAAAGTCGACTTTGATATCCAGGTATTCTTCAGGGATACATCCTCCTGATGGGCCACCCGTCTGCACGGCCTTGAACTTCTTGCCTTTGGGGATGCCGCCGCCTACCTCATAGATAATATCTCTCAGGGTAATGCCCATGGGGACTTCCACGAGGCCGGTATTATTCACCTTACCAACCAATGAAAATATCTTGGTTCCTTTGCTTCCCTCAGTGCCTATTGAGGTAAAATACTCAGCCCCCTTGTTAATAATCAAGGGGATATTGGACCATGTCTCCACATTATTTATATTTGTCGGCTTGCCCCGGAGCCCTTTCACGGCCGGATACGGCGGCCTCGGTTTCGGCTCGCCCGGCTTGCCCTCCAGAGACGCGAGGAGAGCCGTTTCCTCACCGCAAACGAAAGCGCCGGCTCCCCGATGCACTTTAACAGTGAAATCAAAGCCTGAGCCAAGGATATTTTTCCCAAGAAAACCATACGCCCCAGCCTGCTTGATCGCGAGGGTCACATTCTCTACCGCTAATGGGTATTCCTGTCGAACGTAAATATAGCCCTCGTTGGCGCCGATGGCATAAGCTCCGATGGTCAATCCTTCAAGGACTGAGAAAGGGTTCCCCTCGAGTAGAGCCCTATCCATAAAAGCCCCCGGGTCTCCCTCATCGGCGTTGACGATCACATACTTTGTCTTATCAGGACTCTTGCGAGCGAATTCCCACTTTATCCCCGCAGGAAAACCGGCGCCTCCCCTCCCTCTGAGCTTAGAATTCTTCACCAGCTCCACCACTTGCTCCGGGGTCTCCTGGCAAAGGGC
>DATEXU010000020.1:0-3275 GCA_035256645.1 Thermodesulfobacteriota bacterium
TTGTGGGGTTTGGCGCATTTCACTTCTGCACCGGGCGGTAATGTTTCCCTGTTTTGGGGCTTGGTGCAATACACTAAGAACAACCCCAGTGCTTCCCTTGCTACCACCACTAAAAATCAGGAACCGTCAACATCATCTGTATCATTGTCCGCTACTACCCCCTCTCAAAGTCAGGAACCGTCAACAACAACATCATCCGCAGTACCAGATGATCTTGGCGCTATGTATGGGATAACCAAGAAAACATTAGATAAGACCTTGCAGTCAGTTCGTGCCAAACGCCGTCTGCGCCCGTTGGAAGCTTTGGAGTCCGGACGGTCTGTGGCCGAAACCGCCCGGGGAACATATTTTTTTATACCTATTACCTATTTGAATGTATCTTCTGGAAAAATGGTGGAGAAATTGAGTGGTATAAAGGTGAGTCGGTTCAGAGACGGTGATTGGTATTATGAAGTTCATCTTCCAAAAACAGGAGCAGCTATTATCATGGCTTTTACGCATGAAAGTGATGCAGTACGTCTCGGCAGCCCAAAACGTGAAATTCGAAAAATATCTGTCGCGGCAGTCCCGTGGGAAAAGATGACATCTTTAGTGTCTCTTCCCGCGGATCACGTAATTGCCGCAAATGAGCGGACCCTCAACATATCGGAAAGAGAAAGAGTTGATATTTTGGATCTTGAAATTCAATGAAGAGTGCAATGCATAACCATTAGCTGTAACGAATCGCCGATAAAGCCGACTCCATGTAACTTTTTTGTTAGAAAGGGAGTGCAATGGAAGAAAATAGGGAGTATAAAATATACCCTAGCAACTTAGATATCGTTGGTGCAATTAAACAATTCGGCGAATATCTATCCAAGGCTGGCTATAAACCAAATAAGAAGAATGAGGGCTGCGTGCTATCACTGCAAGTTGATCCTTATAGAAGGATGAACGCAGAGAGTTGGGTAGAGTTTATTGACTTATTGGAGAAGTATCCCGCCGCATTACCATCGTTCAATTTTGGTTGGAAGAAAAAAGGTAATATCGAGATCGCTGCTGCAGTTACTGTTTTCAAATCACATCTATTAATCTCCGTGAGAAGTGATGATCCTGATAGAGTAACTGGTTTGCACGAGACATTGAAAACAGTTTTCAAAGCCTCAAATCCACCAATAAGCGATAAATCAATAAGTAGATACAATTTAAAAAAATCCATCTTCATCGCTCATCGTTTTGATGAGCGCGGGAATGAAATTGCTAGCATAATCAGTAAGTATTGCATGTTGCTGGGTTTTGAAGTCAAAGATGGGATGGGATACGAAAGTAGAGTAATACCTGACAAAGTAACTGAAAGAATTCAGTCGCAAGACATTTTTATTGTCATTTTCACCCAAGGCAAACATGATTGGCTGATAAGTGAAATGGCGTACGCAAAAGGGATAAATAAATATCTAATCGCGATGGCCGACAGCTCTCTGGAGGTTTCAAAAGGGATAGTCGGAAATGATTTTGAGCATATTTCATTTCCGCCCGAGAATGTATACAAATGCTTAATTGATCTTCTTTATGTATTGCCACATTGGCGTGAAGCTTTATGAGCGATGTGCGCAAAAAAGATTATTGGCGCATCCATGCATCAGCCTACATTTCACGCCTATCTATAAGATTTTTTAAAAATTAACTTGACAAAAACGGCTATAAAAATTAGATTCGGCAATTCGCTTAAGGGCGTAGTTGTGTCTTTTTGTGTTTAAAGGCATAAGGGCTTAATATTTAAAGATAATTAAGGTGGGATTTGCTGGCGTAGCTCAATCGGTAGAGCAGCTGATTTGTAATCAGCAGGTTGCGGGTTCGAGTCCCATCGCCAGCTCCAGTTCGGGTATTATATGCTGGAGGGGTTCCCGAGCGGCCAAAGGGAGCAGACTGTAAATCTGCCGGCGTAGCCTACGGAGGTTCAAATCCTCCCCCCTCCACCAAGGATTTTTTTGAAGCTGGATAAGCGGGAGTAGCTCAGTGGCTAGAGCGTCAGCCTTCCAAGCTGAGGGTCGCGGGTTCGAATCCCGTTTCCCGCTCCAAGTATTTAATAATATAGGGCAAAAAGTCTAAGAGATTGCGCCCACGTAGCTCAGTTGGTAGAGCACATCCTTGGTAAGGATGAGGTCACCAGTTCAATCCTGGTCGTGGGCTCCAGTAAAGGGAGAATTATGCGGAATAATATTATTTTGGCTTGCACGGAATGCAAGCAAAGAAATTACACCACGACGAAAAATAAACGTACCACGCAAAACCGCCTGGAAATGAAAAAATATTGCAAGTTTTGCCGGGGGCACAAACTGCACAGGGAGACCAAATAGCTGATATTGGCATAGGCCAGTAGCTCTAATGGATAGAGCGCCGGACTCCAAATCCGGATGCTGGGGGTTCAAGTCCCTCCTGGCCTGCCATCTTTTTCTGTTAAAAGGAATTTTAAAATATGGAAAAAATCAAGGAAATATTTCAAAAAATAATCCAATTCTTGAACGGCGCTAAAGCGGAGCTAAAGAGAGTTACCTGGCCGAACAAAAAACAAACATTAGCTTCGACTTCGGTAGTAATTATTATCGTTTTTATTGTAGCGATTTACCTGGGCATAATTGATTACATTCTTGCTAGAATCGTTAAATGGATTTTAGGTTAGTAAAATGGCTTTTAAATGGTACGTTGTTCACACATATTCGGGATACGAAAACAAAGTAAAAATGAGCCTGCAGGAAAGAATTGAGATCGCCGGTGCGCAGGAGTTTTTTTCGGATATTCTTATTCCGGAGGAAGATGTTGTGGAATTGATTTCGGGAGAAAAGAAAACTTCCAAGCGAAAGTTTTTTCCCGGCTACATTCTTGTGCGCATGGAAATGAGCGATGAGACCTGGCACATTGTGAAAAACACACCCAAGGTGACCGGTTTCATCGGCAGTAAGGATAAACCTTCGCCTATCTTGGACAAAGACGTAGAAAATTTAAAAGTTCGAATTGACGAGGGAACTTTAAAGCCGAAACCTAAGTTTAAATTCGATGTCGGCGATCATGTAAGAATAATCGACGGGCCGTTTACCAATTTTGATGGAGTTATTGACGAAGTCAAACCGGAAAAAGGTAAGCTGAGAGTTATCGTTAGTATCTTCGGACGGCCGACACCGGTAGAATTGGACTTCATTCAGGTAACGCAAGTATAAGTTATAAAGAGGCACAAAGCCTTTAAAAAATTTTCAGATCAGGTGATTTCTCATGGCAAAAAAAGTTATTGCGAACATAAA
>DATEXU010000021.1:0-5215 GCA_035256645.1 Thermodesulfobacteriota bacterium
CTCAGGGCGCCACGTTAAAGCGTTTGTCTTTAAAAAAATATTTTGACCAACTGGGAGAAAAAGGTAAGCCCATCGAAATGGTTACCGGTAAAAAAAGCGGCGAGTACCCTTTGGGCCTTTCACTTGTCTGGGAAAAGGGGACTGAGGCTCTTGATATTCCATTTGAGCCTGACCGAGAAACTTTAAGCCTTACAGGTGATCAAGATAAGGGTGCGATAATTTTTTTGGGAAAAACTTCGGAAGGGGTGCTCGTTAAAAAGACTTTCGTTTTTTCCCCAAAAAACTATTTAATTGAAATTATCGTTGATGTTACTTCCCCGTCCTCCCTTTTTTTACCTCAGGGCGCAGTAATGACCTGGGTGGAACAGCTTGATCCTAAAAAAGATTATAATTCAAGTCTTGGCTTTATCGGTCCTGCGGCTTATGCGGATGGAAAGGTTAATGAAATAAAAATAAAAAAACTCACTGAAGGCGGCAAATCCTTCCCCTCCGGGGTTCGTTGGGTTGGATTCGAAGATAAATATTTTTTAGCTGCATTTTTGCCCAACAATCAAGCCTTACTTTCTGCGGAGGTCATTAAAACCGATAAAGAATCGGTTCTTATTCATTGCTCTGAAAAACTAAAATCTTCTTCGCAAAAAGGAAGAAAACTTTTTTCTTTTGGGTTTTATTGTGGCCCGAAGGATATTGATATGCTGAGATCTTTGGGGAAAGACCTTGAAAAAGTTATTAATTTCGGAATGTTTGACGTTATTGCCAAGCCCCTCCTCTATATATTAAAATATTTTAATAAGGTTACCCATAACTATGGCTGGGCCATCATTCTGCTTACGATAATCTTAAAGGTTATCTTCTTTCCTCTTACCCACAAAAGTTACAAGTCAATGAAGGCTCTCAAAGACCTTCAGCCCCAGATGACAGCCTTAAAGAAAAAATACGGAAATGACAAGGAACAACTTAACCGAGAATTACTCAATCTTTATCGAACTTATAAGGTGAATCCCTTGGGCGGGTGTCTCCCGATGGTAGTGCAGTTTCCTATTTTTATTGCTTTTTACTGGGTGCTCTTAGGGTCTATTGAATTAAGACATGCCCCCTTTATTTTTTGGATTAAAGACCTTTCAGCGTATGATCCGTCGTATATCACCCCGGTGTTGATGGGGGCTTCGATGTTCATCACGCAAAAGATGACACCGACCACGGGTGACCCAACTCAAGCTAAAATGATGCTCGCCATGCCCATTGTTTTTACCTTTATGTTTCTTAAATTTCCTTCGGGCCTGGTTATTTATTGGCTGGTAAATAATATTCTCCAAATCTTTCAACAACTTTATATTGATAAACGCGTCTCTTAGGAGGTTACGATGGAAGCGATTGAATTTGAAGGTAAAACCGTTGATGAAGCTATAGAAAAAGCGGTTCAGTTTTTTAATTCCCCCAAGGAAAGGCTTAGTATTGACGTTACGTCAGATGGTTCTCAAGGTTTATTTGGACTGATTGGGTCAAAGAAAGCTAAAATTAAGGCTGGTCTCATGCAAGACCCCGAGGAAGAAAAAAAGGAAAAAGCTCAAAAATTTTTAACAGAAATCCTGCGGCTGGCAAAAATACCAGGTTCGGTACGGGCAGAATTAATTGATAAAAAAGTTTTTTTAACTATCAAGGGAGACGGGAGTGGACTCCTTATTGGGAAAAAAGGTCAGACATTAGATGCTCTCCAATATTTAATTAGTAAAATGGTTAACCAAAAACCAGAAGACCGAATCCCTATTATTGTGGATACTGAAAATTATCGGCACCGACGAGAAGCCAAATTAGTAATTATAGCCCAAAAATTGGGGAGTCAAGCAAAACGACAGAAAAAATCAGTCGCTACTGAACTTTTAAATCCTCAGGAACGGCGTGTGATCTACCTTACCCTCCAAAATCATCCTGACCTTACGGCAAAAAGCGAGGGGGAAGGGAAGTTAAAAAAGGTGATCATTTCCCCCCGGAACCTCGCCAATAGATCATAAAGCTGTAAAGCCAGACTTTATGGATACCCACCACGATACCATAGCGGCTTTGGCCACTCCCGTGGGGATTGGAGGAATCGGGATAATAAAAATAAGTGGTCCTTTTTCACGAAAAGTAGCAGAGCGAATCTTCCAAAAAAAAAATAAGATCAACCTGTTATTGAAACCTTACCGCCTTTATTTGGGTGAGGTAATAAATCCTTCCTCTCAAGAAGTGATTGATGAAGTTCTCCTCACGTACATGCCTGCCCCAGCCTCTTATACTCGAGAGGATGTAGTGGAGATTCAGTGCCATAGCGGGTATTTAATTTTGGAAAAGATTCTTAATTTAGTTTTAAGCCACCCAGGGGTTCGTTTGGCTGAGCCGGGAGAGTTTACCCGCCGGGCATTTCTCAATGGACGGATTGACTTAACCCAAGTCGAAGCCATTGTCGACCTTATTCAAGCCAGGACAGGATCAGCTCTGATGCAGGCAGCGTCGCAATTGGGAGGCATGCTAACAGAAAAAATTTACGGGTTAAAAAAAAGCTTAATCTCATTGATCAGCCATATTGAATCAGCGATTGATTTTCCGGAGGAAGAAATTGAAATTTTCGCAATCGAGGAAGTGTTGGGGAGGTTAAAAGGTTTGAAGGACGAGCTAAGGGAGCTCCTTTCAACGTATGAAGAAGGAAAGCTTTTTCGCGAAGGGGTTAAGACTGCTATTATTGGACGGCCAAATGTGGGAAAGTCGAGTCTTCTTAATGCGTTTCTGGGAGAAGAAAGAGCCATTATTAGTCATTTGCCAGGAACCACTCGGGATACGATTGAAGAAAATATAAATATTTTTGGAATACCATTAACCATTATCGATACTGCGGGACTGCCGTCTTATACCATAACTGACCCGATTGAAGAGAAAGGGACCAACCGGACCCGTGACAAAGCTTCTCAAGCTGACTTGGTCTTATTCGTTCTTGATCAAAGTTCTCCCTTTACGGAAAATGATCAGGCAATTTTTAAAGAGTTTCAGCGAAAAAAGATGGTTATCGTGCTTAATAAAGCTGATCTACCAGCAGCACTCAATCCTTTTTCATTTCCTTCGGCATTAAATAATAATTCGGTGGTTTCGGTTTCAGCTAAATATCACCAGGGTCTTGAGGAGCTTAAAAAAGTTATCCATGGCTTAATTATTGAGCGGAAAGAAATCTCTTCTCCACCGGTTTTTATTAACCGACTGCACCATAAGATTGGCCTTGAAAAAGCAGCTGGAGGGATTAGTCAGGCGATAAAAAGTCTAAAAGCAGGCATGTCTCAGGAGTTTATTGCGGTTGATTTAAAGTGTTCGCTTGATGCCCTTGGGGAAATAGTGGGTGAAACCACTACGGAGGAGATTTTAGACCAGATTTTTGCTGAGTTTTGTATCGGAAAATAGGAAAAGTTTTTTATGAAAAATTCCACCCAAAAACCAACCATTGGGATTACGATGGGCGATCCGGTTGGAATTGGGCCTGAGATTATTGTTAAGGCATTAGAAGAAAACTCAGTGTGGGATGTTTGTTTACCTTTTGTCTTAGGCGACTGGGAAGTAATGGATAAGACGTTGAATTTGCTTGATTCTGCTTTAAGGTTACGCTCGGTCAAAGAGATTAAGAAAGATAATAAAAAAGAAAAGGTAATAAACTTACTTGCTTTATCAAAATTAAATCCCGACCAGGTTTCTTTTGGGAAACCAAACAGAGATACTGGTGATGCTATGGTAGGTTATATCAAAAAGGCAATCCACTTGGCTTTAGAAAAGAAAATTGACGGAATGGTGACCTGCCCAATAAATAAAGCAGCTATGGCGTTAGCCGGATATACCTACCCTGGCCACACTGAGCTTTTGGCAAAAGAGACTAAGACTAAAGAATACGCTATGATGCTTGCCGGGAAAAGGCTGAAAGTTGTTTTAGCCACCATTCACCTTCCTTTGAGGAGGGTACCTGAAGTTTTATCGTCTGAGAAAGTATTTTCTTGTATTTATCTGACTCATAACTACTTGAAGGAATTTTTTGGGATCAAGAAACCGAGGTTGGCAGTTGCTGCCCTAAACCCTCATGCGGGAGAGGGAGGACTTTTCGGGGAAGAGGAAGAAAAAATTATTGACCCGATGATCAAAAAAGCGCGAGAGGAAGGAATTAATGTTTTGGGCCCCTTTCCTCCGGATACTTTGTTTTATTTTGCTGTTAAAGGGCATTATGATGCGGTAATTTGTATGTACCATGATCAAGGTCTCATTCCCTTAAAACTTCTGCACTTTGAAGATGCGGTTAATGTAACACTCGGGATCCCAATCATTAGGACTTCGGTTGACCATGGAACTGCTTATGACATTGCTGGATCCGGCAAGGCAAGCCCAAAAAGTCTTATTAATGCCATTAAGTTAGCAGCAAAAATGGCGTTTTTTGGAAAAAACTCTGTTAGTCCGTCTTGAGCCTAAAATTTTACCCAAGATGATTAAATGTATTTAAAAAATTTCTATTACCTTCGTTACCGTGAAAATAGGTTGCAAATGGGGGTTAGACAAAAAAATAATTTTTTCTTTTTTTATTTAAAATCTTCAAATTTTTTAAAGGCTAAAACAGTTTTTCCTTGATTTTAATAAAAAATATATTTATTCTACAAATTTATCTGCTGGCGTAGCTCAACGGTAGAGCAGCTGATTTGTAATCAGCAGGTTGCGGGTTCGATTCCCATCGCCAGCTCCATTGAAAAGTATAATTATTTTAAGTTATTATAATCAAAAAACTTCCAAGGAAAGGATGAGGAGAGGTTCCCGAGCGGCCAAAGGGAACAGACTGTAAATCTGTCGGCTAATGCCTTCGGAGGTTCGAATCCTCCCCTCTCCACCATTTTATAGTTGGCGGGAATAGCTCAGCTGGTAGAGCATCAGCCTTCCAAGTTGAGGGTCGCGGGTTCGAATCCCGTTTCCCGCTCCATATTGCCCACGTAGCTCAGTTGGTAGAGCACTTCCTTGGTAAGGAAGGGGTTCACCGGTTCAATCCCGGTCGTGGGCTCCTTTTAGTAACCTCTTAGTAATAAGGAGTAATCATGGCGAAGCAGAAATTTGAGCGGACGAAGCCGCATGTCAATGTAGGGACGATAGGGCATGTAGACCATGGGAAGACGACGTTGACCTCAGCGATCACGAAGTATTTGTCGTTAAAGGGCAAGGCAGAGTT
>DATEXU010000022.1:0-3167 GCA_035256645.1 Thermodesulfobacteriota bacterium
GCGAGCTCCCGTTACCTGAACGGTGGGGAATTTATTTTTTGTGTGGAGCGCTTGCTGGACAGTCTCAATTAAAAGCGTTTGGACCTCCCGCTCATTTTCTATCCGCACCTCCTTTTTATTGGGATGCACATTCACATCCACGCGGGATAACGCTATGCTGAAAAAGAGAACCGCTAAGGGATAGCGTCCTCGGGGAAGCATCTCCTCATACCCGTGAAGGAGAGAAAAACTTAACGCCGGACTTTTAATGGGACGACCATTAATGAAAAAATACTGCCCGGTCCGGTTAACGCGATTTACTTCCGGAGCAGTAATAAAGCCCGAAATCTTTATCTCGGGAGTGTTCACCTGAAGAGGAATCAAGGCCTCCGCCACATCGTCATCATGGATTTGAGCGATCCTTTCCCGGAGGCTTACACAAGAAGGAAACTCCGCTGCCGGCTTATTATCTTTATAAAGCCTGAAGTCAACCGCAGGGTTCCCCAGGGCAAAAACAGTGAGCGTATCAAGGACGGCAACAAACTCTGATCGTTCGGAGCGAAGAAATTTTTTCCGGGCGGGGATATTAAAAAAAAGGTCAGCGGCTTCGATTGTCGTGCCCGACCCTGTTCCCGCTTCTCGAACTGATTCAATCTCGCCTCCGGTTACATGAATCTCCGTGCCTGATTCCGCCTCCGAAGGTCTGGTTGAAAGCGTAAGACGCGAAACCGCGGCAATGCTCGGCAAGGCCTCTCCCCGAAAGCCAAAGCTTTGGATGCGAAAGATATCCTCTAAATTTTCAATTTTACTGGTCGCGTGTCTTTGCAAAGAAGAAATCGCATCCTCAGGGCCCATGCCTTCGCCGTTGTCGGTTACCCGGATAAGTTGTTTGCCGCCGTGTTTAACTGTAACAGAAATATTTTTCGCGTTGGCATCTAAACTATTTTCAACCAGCTCCTTTACCACTGAAGCCGGCTTTTCAACTACCTCGCCGGCGGCAATTTTATTAATCAGCATCTCAGGGAGAACTTTTATTTTTCCCATGGTCGTTTTCCTTTATTATACTGCTGAAGCGAAATCGGCTGAGGAAGAGAAACAGACGCTTTGGCTTTTTCTTTGAGCTGATTCAAGCGATTGAGCGCTTCCAACGGTGTCAGATTTTGAATGTCAAGGTCTTTGATCTCTTGAAGCAGCGGATGTTCGGGTCTCAAAGAACCAAAAAGAGGCAACCCATCGAGATCGTGAGTTTTCTTCTCCTTCATGTTTTCAGGAGAAGGAACCACCGAAAACGTCACCTTTCTCTGTTTTACCTCACCCCCAGCATCGTCATGTCCATTCTCTAACTCCGTGAGAATTTTCTGGGCGGATAAAATCACCTCTTCCGGCAGTCCCGCCAACTTGCCGACATGGATACCATAGCTCCGGTCCGCTCCTCCGGCACCAATCTTGCGGATGAACACGATCTCGTCCTTATACTCTTTTACCATGACATTATAATTTTTAACACCCGGGATCGTGTCCTCAAGAGCGGTCAGTTCGTGGTAATGGGTGGCAAAGAAAGTCTTCGGCCGAGGGCCCGTGAGTCTTCCAAGGTACTCGCACACTGCCCAGGCGATGCTTACCCCGTCATAGGTGGAGGTTCCCCGACCAATTTCATCAAGAATCACCAGGCTTCGCTCCGTGGCGTTATTAAGGATATGGGCGGTTTCAATCATCTCCACCATAAAGGTGCTTTCTCCTCGCGCCAGGTTGTCCGAGGCCCCGATGCGCGTAAAAATTTTATCCACCACACCGATACGGGCGGATGTAGCCGGAACAAAACTTCCGATTTGAGCCATAAGCACAATCAGAGCCACCTGCCTGAGATAGGTCGATTTTCCCGCCATATTAGGGCCGGTAATGATAAGGAGTTGATGATCGTCTTGGTTTACATAGGTATCATTTTCAACAAACGCGCCTTCTTCCAGCACTCTTTCCACCACCGGATGTCGGCCATTGGTGATGCAGATCTCAGACCCACTGTCAATAATCGGCCGGACATAATTATGGTGCGAAGCAAGGAAAGCAAAGGTAGAGAGCACATCCAGCGTAGCCACTGCCTCCGCAATTTCCTGAATCTCAACGGTATAATTCAGGATCTGATTTTTTATTGCGTCAAAAATTTCCAATTCTATGTGAAAAGCCCGTTCTTCGGCGCCGAGAATTTTTTCTTCATATTCCTTTAATTCGGGAATAATAAAACGCTCCGCGTTTACCAATGTCTGACGCCGGATATAATAATCAGGAACCTGATTGAGATTAGCCTTGGTTATTTCAATATAATAGCCAAAGACTTTGTTAAAGCGGACTTTCAGAGACTTAATCCCTGTCCGGGCAACCTCTCGTTGCTGAAGCTCAGCAAGAAAGTTCTTCCCGTGGCGGGAGATCTGGTAAAGCTCATCAAGCTCTTGATTATATCCTGACCTGATCATCCCTCCTTCTTTGGTACTCAACGGCGGACAATCAACAATCGCACGCTTGACCAGATCAACCAGCGTATTCATCTCATGGAGATTTTTCTTCTGCTCATTAATCAGGGGACTGGTAAAATTCGATAGCCGGCTCTTTAACCCCGGCACCTTCTCGAGGGATTCTCTCAATGCGACCACGTCTCGGGCTGACCCTACTCCACAGCTTAAGCGTCCTAAAATCCGCTCCAGGTCACCGACCTCTTTCATTGCTTCCCGTAAATCTGAAAGCGCGGGGCGAAAGCGTAACATCTCCTCTCCTGACTCCAGGCGGGAATTGATCAATGAAGGGACCACCAGGGGTTTACTTATCCAGCGTCTCAGTAAACGGGCTCCCAGGGGAGTCACCGTTTTATTTAAAACCTTAAAAAGAGTAATCTCCCCTTTCTGTCCGGAAAGTGATTCGCCTATTTCCAAATTTCTCTGGGTCTTTCGGTCCAGGATCATAAATTCACTGGAAGAATACGGGCTGGGCCGTTTGAGATGCTTGAGAGAGCTGTGGAGGTTGTCTTTAAGAAAATAGATAATTGCTCCGGCAGCAGAAATACCCGCAGAATATCCTTCCAATCCCAAACCTTCCAACGAGACAAGGTTAAATTGTTCCTTCAGGAGCCGCGAAGCATGATCAAATTCAAACACCCATTCTTCATAAGGGTTAAGCATTACCTTTTGTTCTTTGTT
>DATEXU010000023.1:0-7130 GCA_035256645.1 Thermodesulfobacteriota bacterium
ACATACACTCCTTGAAACCGGAGGTTTGATGAAACTTGACAAAGGATATGTCCATATTTATACCGGCGATGGCAAGGGAAAGACCACGGCTGCTATCGGTCTTGCTTTGCGGGCAGCCGGAGCAGGCATGAAAGTATTTATCGCTCAATTTCTTAAAGGTAAACCCTCGAGCGAATTTATCCCCTTAGCAAAATTAAGCGATTCAATTACATTCGCTCAATATGGAAGGGACTGTTTGATCAAGGAAACACCAACCGAAGAAGATAAGGCTTCAGCACAGCACGGACTCGCTGAATCCCGCCAGGCAATTATGTCCGGAAGGTATGACCTTGTCATTCTGGATGAAGCAAACATTGCTGTCTGGTTTAACCTTATCTCGGTTGACGATCTTCTTGATTTGATCAAAAAGAAACCAGCACACGTAGAATTAGTCATCACGGGCCGAAAAGCTGACCCTCGACTGATTGAGGCCGCTGACCTGGTAACTGAGATGAAGGAAATTAAGCATTATTATACTCAAGGAATTCCAGCGCGGTACGGAATTGAGGATTGAGAGCGGGGCTCAACGCTTCCGCCTTCAAAAAAGACTGCGCCGCAATCAGAAAACAGTTGGTAGCCGCAGCCTTTAGGCTGCGTAATATAATCCAAGAAACGCAAGCTAAAGCTTGCGGCTACCAAAATATGTATTACGACACAGTATCAAAGGATCCGGGGAAAAAGGGGAGGGATTTGTTTAAGCTCTGTTCCAGAAGAAAGATCACCCCACCTATATTTTTGGGATAAGTCTTGATGAGTAATTTTTTCTTTTATCCCCAGCGCATCCCACATTTTTTCTGCCGTGGCAGGCATAAAAGGGAAAACGAAAAGGGCAATGACCCGCAGGGCATCAAGAATATTGTAGATAACCATGCTCAACTCACCTTTTTTCCCTTCGTCTTTTGCTAAGGTAAAAGGAGCAGTCTCGGCAATATACTTATTTACCGCAGATACCAGCTCCCCGATAGCAATAAGCGCTTTCTGAAAGGCAAGCTCATTGAGAGCGTTTTCAACCTGAATAAAGGTTTTTTCCTGGATATCCCTCAGCCGGTCATTTCCCTGGCCGCGAGCAGGAACTATCCCTCCAAAATACTTGCTCGCCATAACGAGGCTTCGGTTAAACAAGTTTCCAAGGTCATTGGCCAAGTCGCTGTTTATCCGATTAATCATGGCTTTATGAGAAAAATCCGCATCCAGGCCAAACGGGACCTCCCGCATGAGAAAGTATCGAACCTGGTCAACTCCATAGTCATCAATTAATTTTACGGGCTCGATAAAATTTCCCAGGGACTTAGACATCTTTTTCCCTTCATGGGTCCACCAGCCGTGGGCAAAAGCCTTTTTAAACAAAGGAATGCCCACCGACATAAGAAAAGTAGGCCAGTAAATAGTGTGATGACGGAGTATATCTTTTCCAATGAGGTGCACATCTGCCGGCCAGTAGCGGGCAAATTTATCCGGATCATTCAGACATCCGGCGCCGGAGATATAATTAACCAGCGCATCAATCCAGACATAGATAACATGCCGGTCATTTCCTGGTACTGGCACGCCCCATTGAAATGACGTGCGGCTCACGCTTAAATCCCTTAACCCTTCTTTAATAAAACTGATTATTTCATTTCGTCTGCTTTCGGGCTGGATAAACTCCGGGTGATTTTGGATGTGGGTTAAGAGGTCCTTTTGATACTTGGACATGCGGAAGAAATAACTCTCTTCTTTTAATTTTTCCACCTCCCGACCACAATCAGGGCATTTCCCCTCATGTAACTGGTTTTGCGTCCAGAACGTTTCACAGGGCGTGCAATACCAATCTTCATAGTAACCCAAGTAGATATCTCCCTTATCCAGTGCTTTTTTGAAAAGGGATTGCACTACCTGTTTATGCCGCTCCTCGGTGGTTCTAATAAAGTCATTGTTGCTGATAGTGAGTCTTATCCATAGATCCCGGAACCTTTTTACCACTCGGTTAGCCAACTCGATTGGTTTTTCACCAAAGGCTTCTGCTGATTTTTCAACTTTCTGGCCATGTTCATCGGTCCCGGTCAAAAAGAAAACATCATACCCGGTTAACCGTTTATACCGAGCCACTATATCCGCTGCAATAGTAGTATACGCATGACCGATATGGGGCACATCGTTGACATAATATATGGGAGTAGTAATGTAAAAAGTCTTTGTCATCGAAACGTCCCTTGTTATGGTGCCTTTTTTTTAATTTCTTCCGCCTTTATCGTGAGCAGCTGGCCATCATCAAAATCTACTAACAATGTTTTTGCGAGGACATTCTGTTTAATGACCTTGCCTTCTCCAGACGATGTCGCTATTCGGCATCCACATTTTGGAAGATCCTTGAGAAATTCACTATAGGTGCTTGCTTCATACTCTAAACAACACAACAGCCGTCCGCATAATCCGGAGATTTTTGTGGGATCCAAGGAAAGTCCTTGGTCTTTAGCCATCCGAATGGTAACAGGCTCAAAATCCGGAAGAAAGGAGACACAGCAAAGAGGCAACCCGCAGCAACCAACGCCACCCATCATTTTGGCTTCATTGCGAGCGCCAATCTGCCTCATTTCTATCCGGGCATGAAACTCTGAAGCTAATTGTTTAACCAATTCGCGGAAATTGATTCTGGTCTCCGCAGTAAAAAAAAAGGTGACCTTTTCTCCGCCCGATTGAAAATCCACACCCACAACCTTCATGGGAAGCGCAAGCTGTTCAGCTTTTTCCTTGCATTTTTTCATGGCTTCTGCCGCCTTTTTTTCTTCCTCTTCTTGCTTTTTGCGGTCCTCATCTGTCGCTAAACGGATAACCGGAGGGGTGGGCTTAGAAAAAATTTCGGTGTTGAGATCCTGGGGTTCAGAAATAACCCTGCCCATCCGCGGGCCTTCCTTGGTTTCTACCACAACCAGGTCTCCAAGGTTAAAGTTCTCCTCTTTTGTATCGCATCTCAATACAATATGTCGTTTTTCTAATTTTACCTGTGCTACTCGCATAATCAGTCTTTTCTATTAATCTTTATCATTAAAATTTCTTACTCCAAAAAAAATTCGCTCCTGGGGTTTAACGTCATGAGAATGGCTTCCAGCGTTAATTGAGGGTTGGCATTGTACTCAAGCGACGTGCTGTATTTCTCGGTCCCGAGTAAAGCGTTTAAGAGCCTTTCGAGACTCAAGACACTGCTTTGCGAAGCAATTTCTTCTGTTTTATCTTTATTTAAAACACAATCAGCATTCCCATAGATTTTATATAAAACAAGATCTCTATACCAGAGACGCAAAAGGTTGAGTTTTAAATCCAGGTTCTCCTTGTCGCTTAAAAAATTTTCTTCTCCAACAAAAAACTTCTCATCTTCAGCTTTTGCACAAAACCTCGATTGGTTAATCCATGAGTCTCTTAATCCCTTAAGCTGCCCCACCTTGAGGGTAAAAGCTTTTCCCGGGCTTCCTCCCGTGAGTGAAGCCATCAATAAAGCGTCATCTCTCTCTACTCCCGCCACCCCTGCCATGATCAATTCCGAAGCATCAAAAAGCGCCAGCGGCTGAAATTTAAGGTGTTGACACCGCGAAAGCACGGTCGGTAAAAGACGGTAAGGCTTTCCGGTTATCAGGATAATTACCGTATCGGGAGTTGGCTCCTCCAGGGTTTTTAAAAGCGCGTTTTCAGCTTGCAGATTCATCTTATCCGCATCATCAATAAGACAAACTTTATATCCTCCGGAAAAGCTCTTCCGGCTTAATTCCCGTTTGAGGTTACGGATGCTATCAATGGTAATTACGCCTTTTTCAGGCTCAATCATCGTAAGGTCTGGATGGCTACCCCGGTCGACCTGGATACAGGCTGAGCAGGTTCCGCAACTTTTTCCTCCGGCCAAAGAACACAACAGATTCTTTGCCAAGGCAACTGCTGTAAGGCGTTTGCCGATGCCTTCAAGGCCGGAGAAAACATAGGCGTGTGCTAACCGTTTGGTGTGCACAACCCGGGTCAAAAGTTCAAGAATTTTTTGGTGACCGCGAATCTGATCAAAATTCACTATCATTCCCTGCCAAGGTTATGGTGAGGGAAACCTTCCTTTGGGACACTTTCAAGTCCACACCGTGCTCCTTTGAAAAAAGGTTGCAAAATTCGTTGATTGATCAGGGAAAAACAAAAAAACAACTCGCCGCGCAATTAAATAATCATTACCTTCCCACGCTTAGGGTGGATAGTGATTCCCTTTATGAATTAGTCCATGCTAAAATATTACAGGCAGGTTAATATGTCAAGGCCAAAGGAAACGCTCCGTTTTGATTGACCTCATTTTTCTTTTATATTATAAGATTATTATGGCTTCAATTGATGATTTCAATTCTGATCCCTTGATTGGAAAGCGGTTGGGAACATGCACGATCCTCAAAGAATTGGCTCGAGGAGGTATGGGCATCGTTTTTATTGCCTATCAACAAACATTAAAAAGGCAGATAGCTTTAAAACTAATCCCCAAAAGCTATTTTAAATCACAGGTGACTGAGCGATTTCACCATGAAGCTGAGGCAGCTGCCATCCTTTCCCATCCTAATATAGTCCCGATCTACGAGATTGGGGAAACCGAAGAATTCCTTTTTTTTACGATGCAACTGGTTAAAGGGGACTCGCTTGGACTCATTTTAGAAAAAGTCCAAAGTCATTTTTTGCCTTCCCGGCGCATCCTGCCCATAAAAGCAACCACCCGAATCATCTCGCAACTGCTCGACGCTCTCGATTATGCCCATAACGAAGAGATCATCCACCGTGACATTAAACCCGAAAACATTCTCATGGAAAAACACACCAAAAGACCCCTCATTTCTGATTTTGGATTAGCCAAGGTTCTACGAGGCGACAATTTGGATTTTCTAATTCGGGGAACTCCAGCGTATATGGCTCCTGAGCAAATTTTAGGGTTAAAAGCTGACGGACGGGCAGATATTTACGGGGTTGGGGTAGTGCTTTTCGAGATGCTTGTACCGGAATTACCTGTTTTGGAAAATGAAACGACCGAATCCTTCCTGAAGCGAAAGGCGTATGATAAAAAGGGGGTCTTTCTAAAAAATCCTTCTGACCTTAACCCGAATCTCCATAGAGAGATGGATGAAATTGTTTCAAGGGCGATCGCTTATGAGCCGGATGATCGATATCCTACCTGCCGGGATTTTCTGAAAAGGTTGGAAAAATACCAAGAAAATTATTTAAAATAAAAAGGGAGCTTGCGCCATGCAAAAATCTCTACTGCCAAAACCAACGTCCTACAATATTGGCAGAACTTTTAACCTCCTTTTTAACCGCATTTCTATGTATCATCTTGATCATCCGGCTACCATCCAAGCCATAGAGGAGTTTTTGAAAGCGCTAAGGGAAGGTTTTAGCTTCGTATCTTCACTATCTTTCATTATGATGCAAGATAAATTCTTTCTTGAAGAGGAACCGCTTGACTCTCGGATCAACACATCAAAAATGCTTCCACATTTTAAAAAGACCCAGATCCAGTCGTTATCTTTTGAAAAGGGGTTAAGTGAAAACGAGCTGAGGGGGTTTCTGAAAGTTTTTTCTGACCTTAAAACCCACTCTACCGCGGAGTCCATCAAAACCGCCCTGAGTACATTGGAAATTGTTCATCTCAAGGTCAACCATACCTTCTTACAGAAGATGACTGAAGACGACGCGGTAATTTACCGAGAAAACATGCCCGAAGATTTATTCACCCTATCAAAAACTGCTCGCGGAATAGATACCGAGACGTTAAAAAAACTGCTGGCAGAACAAATCATCGTGGAAGGGATCGAAGAATCTCTCTCCCTCCAAAAGCTTATTGAGGATCCCGCCACATTTTCTAGGACCATGATTGACGCTGATATTTCCAGTTCACGCGATCTTAACTCCGGTAAGCCGGGAACCGACTCACCGATTACTCAGCAGCTTCAACGGCTCAGGGAAGAAATAAAAAAAGCCAAACCAGAGGTGGAAGCCGTAGACCCCCAAAAATTAGCAGATGCGGTCTTTGCTATGAGAAATGATTTGCTTAAGGGGCTTGAAGCTCAGAAAGCATTGGGGGTAATTTTTGCCAATGAAGAGGCTATCCGTAATGAAATTAATGCGCTCACTGATCAAGTTATTATCCGCATCGTAAAAGAAGAATACAACCAAGGAGAAATTTCTATTCCCCGGCTTGCCCAGATAATTCGGCGACTGTTACCTGAGCCGGGAGAAATCAAACGCCTCCTTCCCCTTTTGAAAGAGGCTCTGCTGGCTGAAGGCATGTCTCTGGTTGAATTTCTTCGACTGATTCAGGAACTTGGCAAGGAACTGGAAAGTGAAGGGTTGGTTCAGGTGATAAAAGAAAGCGCTGAAAACCTTGGATTATCGGGCGATGATCTGATCAAAGAACTCAAGCGTGATCCTACGGGAGCCGCGGAGCTAATCTTTCTTGCTGCTGAAATTAGGCGAGGCTCTGGAGATGAAAAAGTATTTTGCGAATTACTGGCAACCTATGTAGAGCGGATCGGAAGTGAGTTCGCGCTGGATGCTGCCGAACAAAAAGGAGAAGATGGAGGAAAACATCTCAAACAAATAATCTCCCAGGTCGAATCCGAGTTGCTTTCGCGTCTCAGAGGAAAAATAGATTCCCAGTTATTTAGCGTGCTGGAGAAAAAAATTGATGATCGTTTAGAGGAAGTCCTGAAGCAGCTAAAGTCAACCTGGGTCATGCGAAAAATTTCTTCCTCTGCTGACGTAAGCATGGAACTTCCTGTCCTCCTTAAGCTGATCGAAGAAAGCATTGATGATGAAAAAGAAGTTCAGATGATTTTGGAAAAAATCATTTTCTCCCTTCGGGCACGGGGGTTTGAGGAAGATAAACTTAAAATTATTGCTGACGAAATCGCTAAACGTTCGCAGAAGCAGGAAAAGGAACCCGAAAAAAAAGCCTACCCCAAAGGAACCTTTAACCGGAGCAATATGCTCTTTTTCCTTAAAAAAGAAATTTCCCGGGCGTGGCGCTATAAAGTGCCGTTCTCAACCATTACTTTGTCACTTGTAAACATTATTCCCAAACAACCTGTCTTCTCAGAAAAAAT
>DATEXU010000024.1:0-2315 GCA_035256645.1 Thermodesulfobacteriota bacterium
GTCAGGGACAACATAGACATACGTCTCAGGTATTACTATCACCTCGGGTGGTGCGGCAAAAACGATGGGCGGCGGCAGAGGAAAACTAACGTGTACATCTACCCTTGCCATCGTTGGAATAGGAACGACAATCACCAACGCTAAAAAGATTGTTCCAAAAAGTAACTTCTTCATTTTTTCCCCTCCATTTTAATTAGAAAATAGGGTTTTTTTACATTGGAGCACGTTTCGGTATTCTGCCCCCTTATAGCTTACGGCCTAAATCTTCGATGCCTTCACCGATGCTCTTAAAAAACTTATCGACTTCTTCGGCACCCGCCTTTGCGCCTTTCGCTGCTCCTTTACCGACCTTCTTGACGGCTTCGACGGACGCCTGAGCACCCTCTTTCAGCTTGTTGCCCGACCACTCGGCTGCACCCTCGAGTCCCGTACCGGCTTTATTGAGCGCATTGCTCGCATCCTTCCCCGTTTTCTTCGCCTCGTCCGCGGTCTTGTGCCAGGCCTTAGCACGCTCGTGGTCCACTTTCGCAAAGGTTTTCTTTAGCTCGTCGCCCGACTTCACGGCCCCCTTCTTGACGTCTTGCCCGAGCTTGGTCAGATCGTCACCAGCCTTCTTGAGGCCCTCTTTGGTGTCTTTGGCAACTTCGTCCGCCTCCTTCTTCACGTAAGTTGCTGCCTTGGCGATGGACTCGGATGCCTTGTTCATTTCTCCCTTGACGAATGACTCATGGGCTTTCGCCATGCTCTTGTCGGGCTCGTTCCTGAAACCGTCAGGTGATGTCTGTGCGAAAACTATTGAAATGGTAGCTATCAATGCTAAGATGATGAGCATACTCAAAATTGAAAAAGATTTCTTGGTCATTTGATTTCTCCCTTCATTAGGTGTGTGGTTAATGTCATCGCCCCAGATCCATTGACACCGCAAGTTCCTACATACTACGTACCGGTGCATATTTTTTATTTTAGGCCTGAATCATATTTAAATCAACAAATAAATGTGAAGTGTTTTCCCCCATAATTTTATCTTACTTAAGCGTTTTATCTGTAAATAAGATTTGGAAATAACAACTCGAGGAAGAAGCAAGTGCATCAGCAATGAAGAATTGTGAACTCTAAGCAGTAGATTTCTTACCAAGTATCCCTCCAGTAAAATCTTCCATTGTTAAAGTCATAAAAAATGTCGGAGCACCAAAGGTCGAGATCCGTGAATTCAAATATTAAGACCAATAATAAAAGGAGGATCCCAGGGAAGCAAATATGCCAGAACCCGAATAGGTGTTTGGACTCCGTCACCGAACCATTGAAGGCAGACATCTCTTTGCCTTGGGCATGATGATCATTCATGATCCACCGTTTCAAAAATTACTTTCTCTACTCTTGTTGAGATCCCATTTGTTGAGATGATGTTGATTCACATAATCCGCTCCCTGGTAATAACTGATGGCTTCATCGATAAACGTCTGGTTAAGAGGTATCGTTGTTGTCTCCCCTGTTTTTCTGTTAAATTGGTAAAGGTTGGTTTCTTTCTTGATATCGAGGATAACCAGTCTATCTTTTTTCACATATCCGAGTTTTTCGTAAGTTCCAATGAATGCCCTTTCCTGGTCAGGCTCCATTTTTAAAATGTCTTTCCCAAAGAATTTACTCTTATAATTAAAATTCAAAAGTTCCAGAACCGTGGGGGCTATATCGATCTGGCTGGTCAGTTTATCGATCTTTTGAGGTGTGACATGTCCTGGAGAGTATATCAAAAGGGGAATCTCGTATTTTTTGACGGGAAGTTTCGTTTTTCCCGCCGAACTTGCGCAATGATCTGCCACAATCACAAAAAGGGTATCTTCAAACCAGGGCTTTTCTTTTGCATCTCTGATAAACTTTCCGATGGCATAATCCGTATATTTCACCGCCCCACCTCTCCCTGAATGAGAGGGGATATCTATTCTGCCATTGGGATAGGTAAAGGGTCTGTGGTTGGAGGTGGTCAGGATCAGTGCGAAAAAGGGTGTGTTCTTTTTAAAAGACTTATCAAACTCTTTCATGCATTTATTAAATAAATCCTCATCGCAGACGCCCCAGGCATTCTCAAACACGATCTCATTTTTAGAAAAGTTATTTCTGTCGACGGTCTCAAATCCATTATGGCTGAAGAAGTAGTTCATGTTATCAAAATATCCATATCCGCTGTAAATAAATTTTACATCATAGCCTCTTTCCTTCATGAGAAAACCCCAGGAAAACATGTTTTCATTGTCCGGACGTTTCACGATTGACCTGCCCGGGGTGGGTGGGACAGAGAGCGTAATAGCTTCGAGACC
>DATEXU010000025.1:0-12260 GCA_035256645.1 Thermodesulfobacteriota bacterium
TTGATTTTTCTTACGCTTTCTTTAACCCTCAAATCAGGGTGAACGGCTCGGGATCAAAGGAAAAATAATACCAAGTTGCTTTCAAAAAATATAATATGAATTTTTGAAAGCTTACTTGGTATTATGCCCGGTCAATCAATCTTTTATTATTTGATAGCTAATTGGTATAACGTGCGAAAACCATTATTGCCTTATCTAAAAAAAAATAAACTTGCCTTTACCGCCCTTGCGGTTGTCTTATTCATGAGCCTCGGGGCTATTGTTGGACCGATGGTGTATCCAATAAGTTCCACCTCCATTGACCTTGGAAGCATCAAGCTTTCGCCGAGCTTAAAACACCCCTGCGGCACTGACAGCAAGGGGAGAGATACCTTCAGTCGAATTTTATGGGGTGCGCGCATCTCCCTTTCTATCAGTTTAAGCGCGGCTCTCGTATCAATCTTGATAGGTCTTTTTTTTGGACTCATTTCCGGCTATTTTGGAGGAAGGCTCGATACCTTCATAACCATGATCATTGATCTCACCCTTGCGTTTCCCAGTCTTCTTCTGGCGATTGGCATAACCGTAGTCCTTCCCCCGGGCCTTTCTACGGTAATCGTTGCGTTAGCCCTGGTGGGCTGGGCATCCTTTGCCCGGCTGATTCGAGGATTAACCATAGCACAAAAAGAATCGTTGTTCGTGGAAGCTTCTCGTTCAATCGGGTGTTCAACTCAACGGATAATCGTGCGGCACATCCTTCCTAACGTCCTTTCCCCTATCTTGGTAGCTTTTTCCTTGAAAATAGGGGGCTTTATCTTGGCTGAATCTGCTTTGAGTTTTTTAGGCTTAGGAGTTCAACCCCCAACCCCCACCTGGGGTTCTATGATTAGTCTTAACCGAATTTATATTAATTCTGCGCCCTGGATGGTAATTTTTCCTGGGCTTGCTATTGCAATTACTACCTTTTCTTTTAATATCCTCGGTGATTCTTTAAGAGATTATCTTGATCCCCATCTTAATTTTTAATTTTCCCTTTCTCTTTGTAAAATAAAATTTTGGTTAATCACGTCCTAAAACTATCAAGTTTTCTTGTAAATTCGATAAATTTCATGTTTAATATATAGAGGAAAAATTATTTTCGAGATGAGAACCATTGGGCTAAAAACTTCGGTTTGCCCCCTGTAAAGACCCAGCCAAAAAAATAGTGGTTATTTGTAACTTTTAATAAAAACAAGAAAAAGCACTTTTTTTTGTTGGGCCTAAAAAATATTCTTGACATTTAGCTTTAATTAAAATAGATTTTTGCAATTTAACAATCTCCAAAATAATGATGAGGAAGGTGAGAATGAATGTCCGGAATTACAGTAAATGAAAATGAACCATTTGAGATTGCCTTAAGACGTTTTAAAAAATCGTGTGAAAAAGCGGGAATTATTTCGGAAGTTAGAAAACGTCAATATTATGAAAAGCCGAGCGTAAGAAAAAAGAAAAAATCTTTGGCAGCCAAAAAACGGGCGCATAGGTTTGGTCGAAAATTATTTAATAATTATTAAAAAACATTTCTTTTCCGATTACTCCATGATTTCCTCTTGACTAACAGAGTTATTTTTTTACCCTAACCCTCTTTTCCAGTGGGATAAGGACGTTGGCCTTTTTTTTCCCAAGAGAAAAATTGGCAGAAATTAGAAGTCGAGCTAATATTGTTGATATCATCTCCGAATACGTAACCTTTAAAAAATCAGGTAAAAACTACCTGGCTCTTTGCCCCTTCCATTCCGAAAAAACCCCCTCCTTTCATGTAAATGAGGAAAAACAGATTTTTTATTGTTTCGGATGCCAAAAGGGAGGTGATGTCATTACGTTTTTGAGAGAGATCAATAACCTCTCCTTTGTTGAAGCAGTTAGTCAATTAGCGCATAGATATGGGCTCTCACTCCCTCCCCCTTCTTCGTATAGGAAAGAAAAAGCAACCGACCAAGAAACGTTCCTGGAAATAAACGAAAAAGCTGTGCATTTTTTCCATCACGTTTTAATGCAGAGACCCGAAGGAGAAGTTGGGAGAAAATATCTTAAGAAACGGGGTATTGATCAAAAAATATGGGAAACATTTAAGCTTGGTTATGCCCTCGATACCTGGGATGGTTTAGCAACCTTTCTTAATAAGGACAACATCCCTTTACCCTTGGCGAAACAATTGGGATTGATCGCCCCCAGGGAAAAAGGGGGATTCTTTGACTGTTTCCGCGGAAGAATTATTTTTCCCATTTTCAATTTAAACGGAATGACTATTGGATTTGGAGGTCGAGCAATAGGGA
Source organism: Thermodesulfobacteriota bacterium (assembly GCA_035256645.1). GTDB lineage: Bacteria > Desulfobacterota > WTBG01 > JAGOGO01 > JAGOGO01. The sequence goes on from DATEXU010000025.1 coordinate 2,295, forward strand.
GCGGGACCCCTAAATATCTCAACTCTTCTGATTCAATGATTTATAAAAAAAGCTCAAGTCTGTTTGGGCTCCCCATAACCAGAAATTCTATTGCTAAGGAAGACCAGGTTTTAATTGTAGAAGGATATTTTGATCTCTTAAGCCTTTTTCAGGCAGGAATTTGCTCGGTCGTCTCTCCTTTGGGCACTGCCCTTACCGGGGGACATATTCAAACCTTAAAACGTTTCACCTCGCGTTTTTATATTGTTTTCGATGCGGATGAAGCAGGAGATAAAGCAGCGCTGAGAAGTTTGGAGATGTTTTTAAACGAAGGGCTCTCTCCCCGGGTGGTAATTCTCCCCTCTGGCTCTGACCCCGATGAATTTATTCGGCAAAAGGGCGCAGAAAATTTTCGAAAAAAAATGGAAACCGCTCCTTTGCTGATCGAACATTTCATTGAGAGAGCCATTGAGAAAAAAAATATTTCCCTCCCCGAGGGAAAGGTTGAAGTCGTTAAAGAGGTAATGCCCATTATCTGTCACATACGAGAGCCAATCATTCAAGATGAGTGTATTAGAAAACTTTCCGAAAGATTAGGGGTGAGAGAAGATCGGATCCGTAGTTTAGGACTATCGTCTGCGCCTCATCGCGCCAAAGAACTCTCTTCACCCGTAGATGAGACTCGGCGGGAAGAGTTTCTCCTTACCCTCATGCTTCAAAAACCGGAACTGATCCCCGCTGTGGACACAGTCAAGGTTGTGGAAGATCTTGATAGTCATCTTTTACAAGAAATAGCTAAAACGGTTATCTCCCTGTATCACAAAGAGGGGGAAGTGGAAATCACCACATTAATTGACCAATTAGGAGAAGAAAAAGGGAAGCTCACCACGCGCTTAAGCCTTAAAGAAGAAAACTTTGCCGATATTAACGAAAGTTTAAAGGACTGCATTTTACAAATCAAAAAAAACAAATTTAAAAAAATGAAGACTCAGTTAACCATAAAGATTAAGAAAGCCCAAGACAGTCGAGATGAGGCTACAATCCGAGAACTTAATGAGCAAAAAGTTAAACTCATCCTTCAGGAAAAAAACTTACCTACTACCATAGGCGCTCTTTTGAACTTGTAATTTCAAAGTACGGGAGAGTTTGATGGCAAAAAAACCAAAAGTTGATCGAATAAAACAATTAATTAATCTGACTAAAGAAAAAGGCTTCGTCACCTATGATGAAGTAAACACTGTTTTACCTGCAGACATCATTTCGCCAGATCAGATTGATGATTTAATGGGCATGTTTGGCGAGATGGATGTTGAAATCGTCGATGACATCCATAAAGTAATGATTTCTGAGAAAGATGTCATCAAATCTTCCGAAGAAGAGCCGATTGAAGAAAGCGAAGCCGATGAAAAGGTTTTAACCGCAAGTGTTGCCGGAGTGGCAGCTGATCCCGTGAGATTGTATCTCAAAGAGATGGGAGCCCATTCCCTCTTGACCCGCGAAGAAGAGGTAAAAATTTCCAAACGGATCGAAAAGGCAAAACAAGAAACTTTTGATGTAATTCTTAATACCCCGCTCGCCTTAAAAAAGCTCTATAGCCTCGAAGAAAAACTTATCAACAAGAAGATCACGATTCAGGAAATTATTAGTGATGATGACGAAGTTCCGATCCAGGATAAGGAATTTCAAACCCAAAGATTTTTAGACTTAGTTGGGAAAATCCGGGCAATCGAAAAACAGGTGCGACAGTTACAATCTCAGTTAGCGAAAGCGGGAAAAGATGAAGATAAAGCAAAAGCAATCAAAGACAAACTCACTCGAAAAAAACTTTTAGCCCTAAATTATTCTCGAGATGCCCTCCTTAATCCTCGCCAGGTTGAGCGGATTGGTGATAAGTTAAAATCATTTTTTTGCCAGATCGAGGCTACTGAAAAGGAATGGAAAAAATATATTGAGTCAACGAAGATAGCGAAAAAAGAGCTCGAAAAAATATTGGCGGAAATAAAAAAATATCCTAAAAGAAAAAACCGCATCCTTGCTAAAGCAGGTTTCAATTTAGAACAGGCCGAAGAATTGGAGCGGATGTATAATAATTTTACCAAGAAATATAAGCGCATTGAACAAGAATCCGAACTTTGCGCCGGTGAGCTTCGGAAAACTCACAGAACCTTAGTGCGCGCGGAAAACAAGACCAAATCAGCCAAGGAAGAACTGGTAAGGGCGAATTTACGATTAGTGGTAAGCCTCGCTAAAAAATATACCAACCGTGGCCTCCAGTTTTTAGATCTTATTCAAGAAGGAAATATCGGATTAATTAAGGCGGTTGATAAATTTGAATATCAACGGGGTTATAAGTTCAGCACCTATGCGACCTGGTGGATCCGGCAGGCCATCACCCGCGCAATCGCCGACCAAGCGCGAACCATCAGAATCCCCGTCCATATGATTGAAACAATCAATAAACTGATCCGAACGTCCCGGCTCTTGGTTCAAGAAATCGGACGTGAACCCACCCCTGAAGAAATTGCGGAAAAGATGGAACTTCCCCTTGACAAAGTGAGAAAGGTTCTTAAAATCGCCAAAGAACCAATTTCTTTGGAGACCCCTATTGGAGAAGAAGAAGATAGCCACTTAGGAGATTTTATTGAAGATAAAAGCTTCCTCTCTCCGGGGGAGTCGGTGGTAAATACCAATCTCTCTGATATCATCCGAAGAGTGTTGGCTACGTTAACCCCCCGAGAGGAAAAAGTTTTAAGAATGCGTTTTGGAATCGGAGAAAGAGCGGACCATACCTTAGAAGAAGTCGGACAGGATTTTGATGTGACCCGAGAAAGAATCAGGCAAATAGAAGTAAAGGCCTTAAGGAAGCTGCGGCATCCTACTCGCAGTAAAAATTTAAAAAATTTCATTGAGAAATAAGGTGGATGAGGGCCCATAGCTCAGCTGGAAGAGCTACCGGCTCATAACCGGTCGGTCCCTGGTTCGAACCCAGGTGGGCCCATAACCAGCGCCATTGTGCTGATTATTAAACAAAGTTTATCGGCAACAAACAGGCAGGTGAGTGATGCACATGTTGATGAGACTGCTAAAAGGTGAACCATTAGCTTATTACCAAATTATTGGCAAAAAACTATGCGAAAAATGCACTCCTGAGGGGTGCATTTTTATTTGCGCTCTATGATAAGATTGATGAAGCCGTAAAAAGTCAAAAATCAGACGGCACAGTAAAAAGCTTCAGATGCAAGGCGCGCAAATCCGACGGAATGAGGCGTACTTACCTGTACGCCGCAATGACTAAGGATGCAGCGCAACGCCGCAGATGGACTTTTTACGAAGCCGTCAAGATTAACCCCCTTTGAAGGACACAGACCTTGCAAGATCAACTGGAACTTATAAAACAACTTCAAGCGATTGATAGCGCTCTCAAGAATCTCGAAAAAGCTAAGCTCGACTTTCCCAAAAGGATAAATCAGTTGGAAAAAGAGTTTGAAAAAAAGAAGCAATCACTCGAAAAGGGAAAAACTTCTTTCGAGGAGGCTCAAAAAGAAAGACGCAAAAAAGAACAGGACCTGAGCCGGGAACTCGAACGACTGCAAAAATCCCAGGATAAACTTGCGTTGGTAAAAACCAACAAGGAATATCAGGCAGCCCTGAAAGAAATCGATGACATTAAACAGCACAATAGCGATATTGAGACCGAGATTCTCCTTTTCATGGAAAAAACCGATACCCTGGCAAAAAAGGTGAACCAGGAAGAAGGTGAATACCAGAAATGGTTTCAGGAATTCGAAAAGACAAAAGAGACCCTGAACGCGGAGTTGGAAAAATCAAACCAGGAACTCCAAAACCAACAAGCGCTCCGCAATACAATCCTTGAAAATATTGAGCCTGATCTGATCAAAAAGTTTGAGATGATCAAAGAGCGAAGGCAGGGTCTTGCAGTTGTGTCTATTCAAGACGGGCTTTGTACCGGCTGCAATATCAATATTCCTCCTCAAAAAATTTTAGAGATCCGCAAAAGCAATCATGCTATCATGCAATGTCCATTCTGCAACCGGATCGTTTATTTTGAGGAGCATAAAGTTGGGGATACTGTATAAACCCCGTTAGAAAATTTTCTAATGAGATTTACACAGTGTAATAATTTTAAAATTTATTCCGTGCTTTTTCACCCCGTTAGATATTCGGTAGTTAACGGGACAAGCGGGGCATTTCTAACGGGGTAAACAGATCTGCTAAAGCAGACAAAATGGTCGCTGGTCCCGATTTATCGGGACGGGAGGAAAGTCCGAGCTCCACAGGACAGGGCGCTGGGTAACACCCAGTCCCGGTGACGGGAAGGAAAGTGCCACAGAAAATAGACCGCCTCCTGACCGGGTTTTTCCCGGTCAACACGCGAGGCAAGGGTGAAACGGTGAGGTAAGAGCTCACCAGGCCTGATGGTGACATCAGGTGCTTGGTAAACCCCGCCCGGAGCAAGACCAAATAAGGGAGCATGAGTAGGGTGGTCCGCCCGTAGCTCCCGGGTAGGTCGCTTGAAGGAGCGGGTAACCGCTTCTCTAGAGGAATGACCATTGCCCTGAAGGAAACTTCAGGGAACAGAACTCGGCTTATTGTCTGCTTTAGCATTTTTAAATTGAAGTCAGTAGCCAGAAAACAGTATTCAGTATGCAATTGACAATCGGCAATTTAAGATGTCTATAGTCCGCAAGTAGTTGTCAGTTGTATGGTATAAAACAACGGACTACGGACCACTGAGAACTGACCTTCCCTTTCTGACTCCTGCCTTCTGAATTCTGGAGGTTACATGTTAGATCTAAAATTTATCCGGGAAAACCTTGAGGTTGTAAAAAACAAACTTTCCCAGCGGAACCTCGAAATCGACCTTGATCACATTATCGAAATCGATCAAAAACGGCGGGAGATTATTCAGGAGGTTGAAACTCGGCGCAATGAACGGAACACGGTCTCGGAAATAATTGCCGCAGCAAAAAAAGAAAAAAAAGATGCTTCCACCGAGATCTCCCGGATGAGGGAGGTTTCGCAGAAAATTAAAGAACTTGATACCAAGCGCGAAGAGATTGAAGCAACTCTCCGGGATTTACTCCTTCGGATCCCCAATATTCCTGATGAAACAGTAAAGGAAGGAAAAGACCCATCCGATAATGTTGAAGTCAAGCGGTGGGGTGAGCCTCCCCAGTTTGACTTTGATCCCAAACCCCATTGGGAAATCGGAGAAAAGCTCGGGATTCTCGATTTTGAGCGGGGAGCAAAAATTACGGGCGCCCGCTTCACCTTACTCAAAGGCGCGGGAGCGTTAATGGAACGCGCGCTTATCAACTTTATGCTCGACCTTCACACCCGCGAGCACACGTATCAGGAAGTTTTTCCCCCTATCCTTGTTAACCGTACCTCCATGACCGGCACCGGACAGCTTCCCAAGTTTGAAGAAGACCTTTTCCGATTAGTTGATCCGGAATATTTTCTGATCCCCACTGCCGAAGTCCCGGTCACCAATATCCATCAGGAAGAAATTATCGAAGGAGACAAGCTTCCTCTCTATTACACTGCCTATACGCCCTGTTTTCGGAAAGAAGCCGGAGCCTACGGCAAAGATACCCGCGGAATTATCCGCCAGCATCAATTTAATAAGGTGGAGCTGGTAAAATTCACCACCCCCGAAACCTCCTTTCAGGAGCTTGAAGCGCTTCTTAACAATGCCGAAGAGGTGCTCAAAAGATTAAAACTTCATTACCGGGTGGTAAGCCTCTGCACCGGTGATTTGGGTTTTTCTGCCGCGAAAACCTATGATATTGAAGTCTGGCTTCCCAGCCAGAAGGATTACAAAGAGATCTCTTCCTGCAGCAACTTTACCGATTTCCAAGCCCGGCGGGCAAATATCCGCTATCGATCCGAACCAAAAGCAAAACCTCAGTTTGTCCACACCTTGAATGGATCAGGCTTAGCTATCGGCCGCACATCAGTCGCCATCATTGAAAACTATCAGCAACAAGACGGAAGTGTACTCGTTCCTGAGGCTCTCCGGCCTTACATGGGCGGGATGACCAAGATAGGATAACTATTTATCTCCAAATAATATTGATTACCAAGGACGACTGGTTCTACAACAGATAAAATTCTTTTGATACTTCTTAGTTGCGCTTTAAATAACATTATATAAATTATAATTTTCAAAGACTGCCTGGATTTGTTCGTCTCCTTTCTCTCCCCTGTTTACCAAATTGATTCTGCATAAACTTCTTTTGCTAATTCCTCTGATACGAATATAGTGGGGACAAAAAGGGGATATTTTTTTACATTGCGTGCCTTTAAGCAAAGACATGGCTTTTAGCCAGGCATCATCATGATAGGGCGATAACCGCATGAAAATTTCTTCATTAAACACTTCTTCAGATAAAGAATGAGGAGGATAAAGCACTCCCCCCACTCCCGTTGGGAAAAGGAGCAAAGAAGGTCCTTGAATACCGGGAGCAAGAAAGTTCCATTCCTTGTATCTTTTTAATTTCCCATCAGGGTCCTTTATCATCAGATGCGCCCGGTGACAATGGATGTGCTGAGGTTCTTTCTGATAGGCATCATACAACTGCTTGAGCCAGTCTTTCGGATAGAAATGATCGTCATCCGCAGTCACAATAATGCTGTGTGGATTTTCTTTGAGGGTGTAAATAATCTTTCTGTAAGGACCAATATCCTTACAGAACCTTATTTGGAGTCCTCTTTTCCTAAGACGGTCAAGTTTTGCCGGAATTTTATTTTCCGGGACAGATACCCATAGCATCAGATAATCAGGCCTACATGACTGCCTCAGTAACGATTCAATACATAAATGGACTTTATGAATTCGTTCGGGAATAGTTGTAAGGCTTACAATTAGCGGTGGATTTCTTTTAGTCTGAGTAACCCCTATCCTGTTGCTGAAAAAAGCATTAAAGCGATAATAGTTTTCGATACCTATATATTTGAGTTCCCGGTACCAGCGGTACATTTCTTTTTTTCTACTCCATCTTTTTAAAAGTTTTTGGTTGCGGGTTTTGATTAACTGCTGGAGCGTTGCCGATGAATCTACTGACTGGCCAAAAAATTTCCTCGCTCTTGACAAACAATAAACTGTGCCCACGATTGGTGAACGCGAAGGGCTTTGAGCTTCGTAATTGCCTGTTCTCACTGAGTAATACTCTTCACGGCGGCGGCCACAATAAAGGAGGGAATAGGTACGCTGTTAACTATTTAACTTCCAATCTTCTTGAGTTAAATAAGTTTATAAGTTAACGGCGTCCCTATACTCCAGCGTGCGTATTAATCGTTGTTGGACTGGCCTTTCTCTTTTGGCGGCAGCGCTGAAAGTTTCCATAGCCAGATACACATGCTGCCTAATATCACTACCGCAACCGCACTTGGCCAGAGTGGAATCAGGTGTCCGGCAACAAGCACCTCGGGCCGTATCACCAAGCGCACCACCTGGGCTACAGTTATCAGCCCGAAAATGACGCTTGCCACCCGCAATCCTAAGATTTGTGATTTCATGCCTGTCTCCTTTCGATTGTTTGTCTTACAATCAAAAACGTTTAAGAACCCCTAATGCTGTTTATCTCAGTGAAAGCGAAATACGCCCGAGAACATGTGTGCAATCGCATCGATAAAAAACTGGGCGGTAAAAAAAAGCAGGCCCAAAACCGCGGCGATTGTTGGCTTCTTAACGGTGACGGATAAGAAACCTGACACCAGGGCGTAGAAAACAATCGTTCCGGTGATTGCCGTCATATTAACACTTCTTGAAACAAGGGAAGGAGAGATCACAATTGCGATAACGCCGGTGGCGACAAAGGAATATGAAAAACTTCGCCAATTGACTGGATGTTTGCGATACCGTAGGAGCAAACCCGCCACAAAAAGCCAAATGCTCACAGTCGAAAGCCGAGTGATGGTCCATCGCAGGTAACGTTCGGGCTGAGCAACCAGCCCGTAATCTTTCCAGTCTGTCAAGAACGCGAATGCGATGTACACACACCACGTCAGCAGAATTCCCAGTCCGACATTTCGTTGACTATTAATTATTTCCATACAGAAATCTAACAATCTTTATATTGATCCGTATAAGACCACAAAATGCCACCTCAGCAATATAAAGCACCTGGAAAGGACTTTAAAATAAAATTGCCTTTTCAAGCTTTGACCAAATTATCTTGCCAAATAAAAAGTGTTGTAAACATTGTCTCAATGCGCTGGGCATTTATGATTCAAATTCACTCTTTGAAATGCCGGATTGTCGGATTATCGATTGCAGTGTTCCAATGCGGAGTTCGTCATGGTTAGGAACCGGTACGGTGACCGTTGTATCAGGAAGTTGCTTCTGCATCACGATATGGCTGCCACGTTGCCGTATTTCCACAAATCCATGGCGCGAAAGAATGGCGCAGACTTGTCTCCCGGAAAGAATACGGAGCTTACCCAATGGCAACCTCCACTTGGGTCACATATACTTCCTCATGCAAGCGCGTTTGAATTTCCTTGGGTGAGGCTGTTTCGAAAAATAACTCAAGTGCTTCCCGAAGGTTCGTGCGGGCCTCTTCGATTGTATCGCCCTGGCTGGCAATATCGAGTTCCGGGCATAGCGAAACGTAGACACTTCCTTCACGCTCAATAATTGCAGTGAGTTGTTTTTGCATGTTATTTCCCTCGACGTTTTGAATTGTTATTCCTCGGTTTCGCGTAGCAAAGTTTGCGCTACACGTATGGAACAGTTATCTCTTTTAGAAGCAACGGTACTGGGGCCTACTACGGCGGAAACCGCAATTTTCCCAAATGGCCGCCAACCCTCGTGGATATGTTCATTCACGATTTGTTCACGTTACTCGAAGCTATGTTGCCTTTGCTGCTTCCTTCATCAACAACCTTTATATTGTATAACCCAGCTTAACTGTCTTGTCAATCTTCCTTATACTTGTGTGCAACATTTATTATACAACCCGTATAAAGATAGAAACGCAGACTGTTTTGGCTGTGTCTTCCGGCGGGTACTGCTATCCGCCGACTGCTTAAGCGACAACGCAATCCTCTTTGGATCTGTCCAGGTGAATACTCCCTCCTCCAGGTCCAGCGCATTGCTCTCTTTGGTCACCCTTCCAGACCAACGTGTGTCGGATGATGATTTGGATTTCATCGACATTCACCGCACCACATCATAAGGCACGTAGGTGCGCATTGCGCACCCTACAAAACTAAAGGCCGAAAAATTTAAGTTCGATATTGGGGACTGATGCCGTTATTCCTATTGTCCCGAATTTCATTTCGTTGCATCGGGTTAGGTTGCTTTTGTTCTCATTTTGGTTGCGCCCTACCCCCTTGGTCATCTGACAATCTCAGTGCATCATCGATACTGCGTAATTCCTGTTGACGACTAGGATAACCCAGCCGATCTATTCCAATGTTAACGCAATAATCATAGAGAGAACGCGCTGATTCCGCGACATTCACGAAAAAGGGAGGCTCGGAATATGAGGGGAGGCGATGAAATCGATGGAGCGGTTCGACGCAGTGGGCAAGATTCGATCCCTTGAGTGCAAGCCATGTTCCATGAACGTCTCCGCTGGCAGGATTGTAAACAAGACGATAAAGTTTTTCCATCCCCGCCTCTGTTGCCAGTCGTCGCGCATCCTTCTTAAGCCAATGCCCAAGCTCAATGTCTATCAATTCCGGGGTGAATCGGCCCTGACCTTCCGACAAATCTTTGGCGGTAAGGCCGTCTAGAGATCGGCCTTCAGGATAATTATCTTGCAGATGGAGCATCAGAAGTTTTTGCTGGCCTTCTCCATATTCGACAAAACGTTTGAAGTCTTCGGTGGTTCCTTTCACAACGAGGTAGCCGAAAGTTATGGCAGAATCGGCCAGACATCTCAGAATAATCGCTCCAACATCGCGAGCCCAAAGGTTGGGGTCTCCCATCATTAGTGAGAAAAGTCTCGTTATTCT
>DATEXU010000026.1:0-29828 GCA_035256645.1 Thermodesulfobacteriota bacterium
CAGCAAGATCAGCAGCTGAAATTAGAGCAGCGGAGAAAAGAGCAACAAAACCAGGGTCAACAAGATCAGCAGATGAAACTTGAGCAACAGAGACAAGACCAACAGTCTCAAGAAAAAACTGAAGGAGAAAATGCAGAACAGATAAAGTAGAAAAACATGACGTTTAAAAACATTGCCATACCGAAGTAATACCACCTGGCATCTCTATTGTCTTTCTTTCTTTTTAAGGATGGCGGGTTAGGGTTTGTAGTACATGAGCTCCCGCGCGAAGGGTGAGACCTTCCGGATCAGTTCCTGAGTTTCTTTTTCAGTCAGGGGAGAGAATGACCCTGCTAACTTTACATTCTCTTCAACCTGTTCCACGTCATCACATCCAATGACCACAGTCGTTATCGACTGAGAGAGGGCAAAACGGAAAAAGGGCTCCATGGTTTCAAACCACGGCAGTTTAGCGGCGAATCCTCTGAAATAGACCTTCATGCCGACAATACCCGTCCCCTTGTGTTTTGCCGCAGGAATGACTTCCGCCAAAAAGCTTTTGTAAGCGGGTTCAGCCGGATTAACCGGAATCAGAACCGTATCGAAGTCGAATCGCTGGAGACATTGTTTGGTGATGAGAGGATTGTGATGGCCGGTCACACCGATAAACCGGACCAGACCCTTGTCCTTTGCTTCAACAAAGGCTTCAAGGGCCCCCTTGGGACCGAAGATCTCCTCCATTTCTTTCTCTGTCCTCACATCATGAACCTGCCACAGGTCAAGGTGGTCGGTCTTCATGTTTCTGAGGGTTTTCTTTAAATGCTTCAGTGCCCCTTTCTTGTTTCTCTCATGGGATTTACTGGTGAGAAAGATATCCTTTCTCCTCTCCCTCAATGACCTGCCATAATAGGATTCGCTTCCTGAATAGGCCCGTGCCGATTCAAAGTAGTTGATTCCGAGATCGATGGCCCGATTGATCAGCTCATACGCTTCTCTTTCATAACCGTAAGTTCTGAGGACCCCTTCTCCTCCCAGACCCAGGATCGTAACCTCCACTCCGGTTTTACCCAGTTTTCTCTTTGGAATATCCATAACGTCATTATACCACAAGAAAAATAAATACCTAAGTCGGTCCTAAACTATGAAGGCTTAACTGCCACTACCTCGATCTCAATAAGGAGATCAAAAAATGCCGGGGATTTGACCTCCACGCTGGTTGCGGCCGGGGCAGGATCAGTTAAATATTCTTTTCGCACTTCCTCGACTCATGTCGGTGATGAATTGGGTGATCTTAACCACGTCATTGAGTGAAGCTCCCGCTGCCTCAAGCACGGCTTTTATGTTCTCCCAAGCCTGGCGGGTCTGGGCCTTCGTGTCTCCTTTATACCCACCACATTACCATCCGGATCAAGTGCCACCTGGCCGGAGAGGTAAATCGTGTTGCCAACCTGAATGGCTTGAGAAAAAATGAACTTATCGTCCCACTTCCAACCTGGGTCTATCTTTTTCCAGTTGCTCATCTTATTCCTCCCTCTTTAGGTTTTCCGGATGTCCGTTTTTCGATTCTCGAAATTATAATACAAATGAAATTTTTCATCAAAAAATATCATCTTCGCTGGGATTTTTGATTTGCACTGGTAATCATCGGTGAAACGCAGTAAATTTTTCGCAGGGGTTATCCTGAGAAAAAATAATTATAATTTAACCCGTTAGAAAAGTCCAGGGTGCCCCGTTAGATATCAAATGTCTAACGGGGTAAAGAAGCACTTGATAAAATTAAAGATTTTTACACTTTTTCACATGGGATGAATGCCCCCTATGAAAACCTTCTAAAAAGGTTTACTATAATTACAGCACATTTCTTTTTGACCACAAAACCCAGAGATTCTTGTTTCGTTTTTTGTTGGAATTTACTATAATCTTTTTTCTATCGAACAATTGTTTTTTTAGGCAAACATTTTTACTTCAGGAGGTCTGATCGTTGGAACGGACAGAAATTAAACTTATTCTGGAAAGTCTGCTTTTTTCTACTGAGACGCCAATGAGACTGGAAAAACTGAATGAAATTTTTCCGGATACGCTTCTGAAGGATTTACGGGAGATAATGTCTGAACTCAAACAAGACTATGACACGTTCAACCGCAGTTTCGCGATCCGGGAAGTTGCTAATGGTTTTCAGTTTTACACGAAGACCGAATATTCTCCCTGGATCAAGAAATTCAAAAAAATCCGTCCGGCGCGTTTAAGTCCGGCCACGCTGGAAACAATGGCGATTATCGCCTATAAACAACCCATCACCCGCGCGGAAATAGAAGATGTTCGGGGCGTTGATGCCGGGGGAATACTGCGCGCGCTTTTGGAAAAAAGCCTGATAAAAATTATCGGAAAAAAGGATGTGCCCGGCAAACCTTTAATCTACAGCACAACCCCGAAATTTTTAACCATGTTTGGTTTAAAGGGCTTAAAAGATCTTCCCGCCTTAGAGGATATCAGCCAGGTAGATGCAACCATATTACCGCTTTTCACACAAAAACTTCAGGAGGAACCGGAACCACCTTCTGTTCATGAGGAGAGACCACCTGTTACTGATGATGATCATCATCAGTAATATCTTGCCGAACGGATGAAAAAAAGATTACAGAAAATTATTGCTGAAGCAGGGATTACCTCCCGCCGGAAAGCCGAAGACCTTATCCAGGAGGGCAGGGTAAGCGTCGATGGCCGAACGATCACCAAACTTGGCACCCTTGCTGATCCAGAAAAAAACAAGATTCGGGTTAGCGGCAAACTGATCACGGGCAATAAAGAAAAAATTTATATTCTTCTTAATAAGCCGCAAAACTATATAACCAGCCTGGATGATCCTCAAGATAGGCCCAAGGTCATCGACCTCCTTAAAAGGATTCATGTACGAGTGTTTCCCGTTGGCCGCCTTGATTTCGACGCCGAAGGGCTGCTCCTTCTTACCAATGACGGCGCATTAGCCCAGAGACTTTTGCATCCGAGTTTCTCTGTCCCGCGCACCTATTTGGTCAAGGTTAAAGGGGTGCCGGATATAATGACGATTAAAAATCTTCGCATTGGCATTCACCTCGCTGACGGGATCACATCCCCGGCCAAGGTGGTGCTGTTTACTAAAACAAAAAATAACAGCTGGGTGCGGGTTACGGTCTTTGAAGGAAGAAATAAACTTATCAAACGGATGTTTGATGCGGTAGGACATCCTGTGCTAAAACTAAAGCGAGTAACCTTTGGGCCGTTTTCTTTGGGGAACCTCAAGCCAGGCGACTATGTTGTATTACCTTCCGGAGAGGTAAGAAACCTTCTGCACGAACTCTTAAAACCAAAAACCAATCCGACAAAAAAATGAAAGAATGATTAATAAGGGCCGGTTAGTTCGTTTTGCTATCCTTTTTTTCTGGTTGGTGATGCTGGTTCTGCTCATCCAGAAAAATTATTTAAAGCCCCGCGTCGAGCGCCTTAGTTTTGCCACCGGAGGAGATACCTTAGAAGCCCATGAGGAGTGGATGGGTATCTACCTTAAAGGTGAAAAGGTTGGTTATTCAACCACCAAAACCAAGCGGGTAGGGGATAGCTATGAAATTTTTGAAGACTCATTGATGTTTCTGAATACGTTGGGAACCAAACAACGAATCGAGTCGAAAATAAAATCAGTTGTCAACCAGGATTATTCTTTAAGGTCGTTTGACTTTTCCTTATTATCAGGGCCGGCCACGTTTTCTCTCCACGGAGAAGTTACGGGTAATACGCTTAATCTCGTTATGGTGTCCGGAAAAAATAAAAGCCAATCCACCCTTCCGTTAAAAGACATTCCTTTTCTCTCGAACACCTTAAAACCCTATATTCTTAAACAGGGTTTAACCGAAGGGAAAAGATTTATTCTCCCTTTTTTTGACCCTTCCACATTAAGTTCCCCTGACATCACCATTGAAGTTTTAGGAAAAGAAAAGATTCTTTTTTCCGGCAAGGAAATAATCGCGTATAAAGTGAAGGAGTCATTTGCGGGAATAGAAACACTGGCCTTTGTCTCGGAAGCAGGTGATAGATTAAAAGAAGAAGGTCCGCTCGGGTTGACGCTCATAAAAGAAACTCGAGAACAAGCGTTATCCGGTGAATGGATGAAAAAAGAAAAACCGGATGTCGCCGTTACCACCGCTGTTCCGGCCAATATTCCCATTACCAATGCTCGAGCGGTCAAGTTTCTCAAGGTTAGAATTACTAATCTTTCTTTGAATGACTTTGAGCTTACTGAAGGGCGGCAAAGCTTACAGAGTGATATTTTAGAAGTCCGGCAAGAAGAGCCTGGGTCCTGGAATACGTTCCCCTTGCCGTACCCAAACAGTGATCTTAAAAAATATCTTCAACCAACGCCCTTGATTCAAAGCACGGATGAACGGATTATCAAACAAGCAAAGAGCATCGCGCATGATAACCAGGACGCGGAAACAGCAGCACGCACGTTATTACAGTGGGTCTTTAGCATCGTAAAAAAGAAACCCACCTTTAGCATTCCGAATGCGCTTGAAGTTCTTGATCTCAAGGTCGGCGACTGTAATGAGCATACCGCGCTTTTTACCGCATTATCCCGTTCTTTAGGAATACCCACCCGGGTATGCGTGGGGATCGTTTATCTTAAAGACAAATTTTATTATCACGCCTGGCCGGAAATTTACTTGGGACGATGGGTAGCAATTGATCCGACGTTTAATCAATTCCCGGCCGATGCCACTCATATCCGGTTAGTGGTTGGAGATTTAAGTGATCAAATAAAGATTTTAAGCGTTGTGGGGAAAATAAAATTGGCGATTTTGGAGTATTCGTAATTAAGCCTATACATCATAGTGTTATGGAAAATTTGGAATAGGTCGCGTAATATGGATAGAGAAATCAATCATGAACATATTTTTTTTAAAAGTGGCGGCATTACCCTGGAAGGAGTATTATCGTATCCTCAAAAATCTTCATCGTGTCCCGGGGTGATAATCTGTCACCCTCACCCGCTTTATGGGGGTGATATGAATAATAACGTTGTCCTGGGAATAAAAGGAGCTTTAGAAACGGAAGGATTTGTAATCCTCCGTTTTAATTTTCGTGGGGTAACTCTAAGCGAAGGTAAATACGATGAGGGTAAAGGAGAGGTTGATGATGTTATTGCCGGCGTTAATTTTTTAAGCTCCCACGCCAAGGTAGATCGAAACCGCGTATTTCTTGTTGGCTATTCTTTCGGAGCCTGGGTTGGATTGCAAGCAGCGCTCACCATTAATGCTCTCCGGGCGGTAGCCGGAATCGCGCCGCCCTGTGGGTTCTATGACTTTAACTTTTTACACGATAATGCTTTACCTATTCTCTTCGTAGGGGGAGACCATGATACCTTTTGCAACAAAAAAGAATTAGAAATCGTCTTTGATAAAATTTCTTCATCAAAAAAGAAGGTTATCCTGCCGCAATCAGATCATTTTTTTTTCGGAAGGGAAGGGGAGGTTGGAGAGGAAGTAAAAAGATTTTTTTCTTGTTGCCTTTAATCTGATAAGGCATCATGGTTAGCTTTTTAATGGACTATCCTGAAATCAACCGGAACCTTGAAAAAAATTATAAGGGAAGTATAATGATTTTTAAAAAATCGGGTAACGAATACCTCGGATTGAGATATTATTGTTTTTTATGAACTTTTTCGCATATCAATGGTCTAAAAAATAACGTATTATTTGATGGTTGGAGAGAGAAAAATTTGCAAAAAAGCGATGATGTTCTGCTGGAAGAGACCAAAAAAGGAAATAAAAAATCTTTCGAACTGTTGATTATTAAATATGAAAAGCAGATTTTTAACCTTATTTTTAATTTTACAAAGGAAAGAGATATCGTGCCCGAATTAGCCCAGGAAACCTTTTTAAAGGCTTTTCGGTCGATTAAATCATTTAAAGGGAACTCATCTTTCTATACCTGGCTTCGCAGGATCGCGATTAATAACAGCATCAATTATCTGCACGCGCGAAATCATTTTTCACTGGATTCTGAGTCTGACGAAAATAATTTTTTCAGAAACTTAAGCGATAATAAATTCGGCACTCCAGAAAATAATATTTTAATTGAAGAAACCACTTTTGTTGTCAGAGAGGCGTTAGATTCACTCCCCGAACGTTTACGAGCGATTCTTCTTTTGAGAGAATTTGAAGATATGAGTTATGAGGAGATTGCGGAAATATTACAATGCCCCGTGGGCACTGTTCGTTCACGCCTTTTTCATGCCCGTCGTCTTTTAAAAGAAAAATTAGAACCTTTTATGTAGAAAGGAACGTATGAGTTGCTTAGAATACCAGGAGTTAATTTCAGGCTATCTTGATGATGAGCTCTCGAAAGAAGAGTTAAAAGGCCTCTTAGTGCATTTAGAGGCTTGTCAAAGCTGCAAGAAAAGTTTAACCGACCTTATTCTACAGAAAGAAAAATTGGTTTCCCTCCGAGCAATTCCTTCTGCCCCCATACCTGACTTGAATTTTGCTCAAAGGGTTATAGAAAAAATTACCCAGGAGGATCCTGATCTCAAGGCAAAAAAATCTCCTTTTAATCTTTCTCAGTTCATTAACTGGCTGCTTTTCCCTATTAAGAACCCTTTTTACGCGGGCGTTTTTTCATTTTTGATTTTAATCGGCGTGCTAACCGGTGTTTTTTTAGAAAATTTTATTATCCACCACGAACAAAAAACATTATTAAGTGTGTATGAACTACAAGACAAGAAACCTCTTCAGGGGACCGCTCAACTTGCCAGTGTGGAAGATGAAAAAAAGGCAATTGTCTTTCATCACGTAGCTTCTTCATCAATCGAAACTTTAGCTAATGAACCAAGTCTCTTAAAATATACTGCATACACCGCATCAACCGACCATCAATAATGAAATACGCTAAATTATCAACAGTTATTTATTTGATTTTTGTTCTGGGAACATTTCGGGTAGCATTCGGCCAAGATAAAAATCAATCTGAAGATAATATCAATCATATTTTAATGAAAATGCAACAGTCTAATTCCTTGATGAAATACCAAGGAATCATGACCACGATTGTAATAAACAACCCCTTTTCTGAAGTTTGCCGTTATAAAATAGAAAATTATGGAAATATTCTTCGCAAAGAAGAGCTTCTTACCAATGGGATAGATAAAGAGATTGATTATGATGATGGGAAAAATCTTTGGCGATTTTTTCCTAATAAGAATTTATTAATAAAGGAAACTACTAAAATAAATCATCCGTTAAATAATAAACCTAAAGAAATACTTTGCCTTGTTAAAAAAAATTATGAAATAAAAATGTTAGGAGAGTATGAGGCCAACAAAAGAACCTGTTATAAAATTATTTTTAAACCTAAAACAAACGACCGGCCGCAGCAAATATACTGGATCGATTCTCAAACCGGAATCCCTTTTAAAATAGAAAAATATGGTTCAGATAATGAGCTGGTTTCGGTATCGTCCTTTTCAGACATAGATTTCCAGGTGACAGCAAACAAAGAAAATCTTGATCTCCTGGTTCCTCCCCAAACAGAATTTACTGAGGTCAAGGAGAAATTTAATCTAACTCTCGCAGACGCAAAAAAACAAATGGGAAATGAAATATCTTTCCCCATCTATATTCCTACTGGTTTTAATCTAAACAATATAATTTTGAGGTCTTTGGGTTCGGAAAAAACAATTCAGTTTTTCTATACTGATGGTCTGAGTTCCTTTTCTATTTTTCAAAAACCTCTTCACCAAATAAATGCCACGGTCAATACTCCCTATGGAAATATGATGGTAAAAGAAAAAACCACGGTCCTAAGTTCTTCTGGAACAATGAATATAATAAGTATCCATTCAAATCAGATGACTACAACGGTAATGGGAGAGGTATTTAAGGATGAAATTGTAAGGGTCGCTGATTCTTTAACCTCGAACCAACAAGAACAAGAAACATCAATTCCTTTGCATTCTATTAAATCCGCGCCAACCAATTAATTTCCTCAATTAATTCTTTTTTTTAATTTATCTTCCGCATTAAATTTATTTGAAAAATTAAGGATTTTATTTTAGCTAAACTACCACTAAATTTCCTTAATTTTATGGTAATTATATGCTTCTGTTAATAAACTATATTAATATAAGCTAAAAAATTAAGGTAACAGGTTACATTCACTTTAAGTTTTTTTCCGTCTTGTAACAATGTCTGATAAGATATATTATGTTAACTTTAATTGTTTCGAGTTTCCGCCTCTTTTCTTAAAGTGCATTTTTATTTTACATTAAGTTTAGGTGGAAATTTAATGGGAAGCTTTTGGGAAAATTGTTAAAGCCTTCTAACGGGGTTTACTGAAAACGTATTTTTCCAATTATCCTAATTCGCCTGCTGACATTATTTCTGGGACCAGCTCTTCTCTTCCTATGGCCATGATATGCACTCCCGCGCACAGCTTTTCTTTTCTAAATTTCTTTATCATCCGGCCGGCGATTTCGATTCCTTTTTCTATCGCCCGTCCCTTTGGCGCCGCAGCTAACTCATCAATTAAGTCTTGGGGCACGTTTACCCCGGCAACATTTTTGTTCATAAAGCGAGCCATCTGTGCTGAGGTTAAAAGAATTACCCCTGCCAGGACTTTTATGGGAAATTGTCGAGCATACTCCATAAAATTTTTAAAAAGTTTAAGATCATAAACTGCCTGAGTTTGCACAAACTCTGCGCCTGCTTCCACCTTTTTTTCAAATTTTATAAGCTGTGGTTCCAGAGGATTCGCTTCGGGAGTGACAATTGCTCCCGCGCAAAATGAAACGCTGCCATCCAAGTCATTGCCTCCAAGGTCCTTCCCCTTTTCTAACTTCCTGATCGTTGCCAGTAATTGGCTTGAATCCATATCAAACACCCCTTTTGCTTCTTTGTGATCTCCCATAAGAATTGAATCTCCTGTTAAACACAGGACATTGCTAATTCCTCGACTATGGGCAAAAAGAAGATCCGCTTGAAGAGCAAGACGGTTTCGGTCTCTACAGGTCATCTGAAGTATTGGCTCGCCCTCCATCTCTTTGACTAAAAGCGCTCCACCTAAAGAAGGATACCGCATTACCGAACTTTGGTGGTCAGTTACATTGATCCCATCTACTTTATCCCGGAGTAATTTAATATGGTGTGTCATTTTTTCCAGATTGGTACCTTTTGGTGGTGCAATTTCTGAAGTTACTACAAACCTTCCCGATTCCAAGGCTTTTTTAAATAAGGAAACCATTAAGTCTCCTTTCCTTAAAAAATGATAATTAACTTTAATAATCTCATAAAAGAATTCGATTATAAAATATTATTTATTTTTTTCTATGCAGGGTTTAACCAATATTTTCCAGGCCGAGGTTCCTTTTGAAAATTTTTTGGTTTTTGATAGCGTCTCATTAAATCCAATCGGTCTAAATCTTTTAAACGGTTGTATATCAATGTCCAGGCGCAGTCTTTTTTTTCATCGATTTCACATTTACCATTTTTAGTTCCTCCACAGGGTCCATTAACCAAGCCTTTATGACAGGATGTAACCGGACAAATGCCCCCTGTTTCGCCCAGAATGCAGCTCCCGCATTGGGTGCAGACTTCGTCAAATTGACCAAGACCGGTCTCCTTTCCGATAAACAATGTGTCAAGGCCGGGGATAACCATTTTTTTTACCTGCCGGGCAATTGTCTGAACTCCAAAAGCGCACGTCATGATCAGTAACCCATCGGCCTGGTTTATCTGGGAACCATATTCTCGGAGGACCTCTGCGGTCAAATTGTCACAGGCAACCGGTAAAACCAAATCCCCGGTAACCAGCTTTCCTTTTTTTAACAGTTTTTCCTTCATCTCAGTTACCTCGGGCGTTCCTCCGGTGTGGGTCATGGTAACACAGGTTCCGCAACCAATGATGAAGATCCGGGCTATGCCCGTTAAAAGCTGGTCAAGCTCTTCCTCTGTTTTTTTCTGAGTAATGGAACGGATCATGTTTATTTCCTCTCCCTTTCAAGATCACATCTAAGGCACCGCTTGGACTCAAAAAGCGCCTCTTTTTCAGAGAGTCCTTTTTCTACTTCTCGGAAGTCTTTAATCCTTTCTTCCGGTCTTTCGTGTTTGACAATGATCCTTGGTTTTCCCTCGGTTCCTTCCTCTTCTTGAGCAAAAGCGCTTACGACTTCCATCTTGGTTTTTTCATCACTGATATCAATGCGGCCTTTTTCTCCCTGCAGATATTTATTAATGGCAATCGCTGCGCGTCTTCCCGAAGAGATCGCCCGGATAGCATACGTTGGTCCGGTGGTAAAATCTCCGCCGGCAAAAATACCCGGGATGTTCGTGGCGAGAGTATTTTCATCTATTTTGAGGGCACCCCAAAGAGCTCTCTCCAGTTGGCTGTCTTCGGACAAAAAGGAAAGATCAGGAGCTTGCCCGATCGCGATAACAACACTATCTGCTTCGACTATTTGGGTGGTGAATTCATCAAATGTTGGATTAAAAATGCCTTGCTCGTCAAAAACTGACGCGCAATGGACAAACTTCACACCAACAACTTTTTCTTTCATCTGTAAAAGTTGCTTGGGTCCCCAGGAAGGATTGATAATGATCCCCTCTTCGATTGCTTCTTTAATCTCTTTTTCCCAGGCAGGCATTTCATCCCTCGCTTCCAGGCAAAAAAGCTGGACATCATCCGCTCCGGACCTTAAAGCAGATCTGGCCACATCAATGGCAACATTCCCTCCTCCGATAACCACGGACTTACCTTTGAGCGATATCTTTTTCCCCTCTTTAATAGTCGCTAAAAACTGAAGACCATAATAAAGTCCTTGAAGATCTTCTTCCTCGCCCGGGATTCCGATCTTTTTGCTTGCCTGGGCACCCGCCGCAATAAACACGGCATTATACCCTTCCCTTATAAGGTCGTTAATCGTATGCCGGGTATCAATCGGTGCATTATAGGTGATGTCAACACCGCAGCTTTCTATATAGTCAATCTCCTTTTGAATAATCTCGCGGGGAAGTCGAAAATCAGGAACCGTAATCCCCAACATACCTCCTGCTACATCTTTAGCTTCAAACACCCTGACCTTATAACCCAGCTTAGCTAAAAAGTAGGCGCAGGTTAAACCAGCCGGCCCTGCCCCAACTACCGCCACTTTTTGACTCTTGGTTATCGGGAAAGGCTCCTTTGCTGCCCCGATGTAATCAAAATACCAATCCGCCGCAAAACGTTTGAGCGAACGTATCGCCACCGGTTCATCCAGTTCGCCCCGTCGGCACTTAAATTCACACGGATGAATACAGATCCGGCCGCAAACCGCGGGAAAGGGATTTCTTTCCCGGATGATTTCCACCGCCTGTTCATAGTGTTCGCCGGCGATAGCGGCAACATAATTGGGGACATCAATACCCGCAGGACATGCGTGCTGACACGCGGATATCACCATAGAATCACAGGTTGCTCCGGCGCATCGGTGTTCTAAAATGTGCTCCTCGTATTCTTTGGAAAAATACTTTAACGTAGCTAAAGCCGGCTTAGCACAGGTTTGACCAAGGCCGCAAAGTGACGTTTCAATAATGGTATTTCCCAGGCTCTGAATGGTCTGGATGTCCTCCAAACGGCCATCACCTCGGGTAATGCGGGTCAAGATTTCCAAAAGCTGAGTCGTTCCCAGGCGGCAGGGTGCGCATTTTCCACAAGATTCCGACTGGGTAAAACTTAAAAAGTAACGAGCCATTTCAACCATACAGTTGTTTTCATCCATCACGACCATCCCTCCCGAACCCATAATTGACCCAATGCGCTGTAAGGTGTCATAGTCAATCGGAAGGTTTAAGTGTTGCGCCGGAACGCATCCTCCCGATGGCCCCCCCATCTGGACCGCCTTGAATTTCCTTCCTTTCGGGATACCCCCGCCAATATCAAAAACCACTTCCTTGATGGTTACCCCAATAGGCACCTCCACCAAACCCGTATTGTTTACTTTTCCCGCTAAGGAAAAAATCTTCGTTCCACTGCTTTTTTCTGTTCCCACCTGTCGGTACCACGCAGAGGTATTTTTAATAATCAAAGGAACATTGGCCCAGGTCTCAACGTTATTTATATTGG
Source organism: Thermodesulfobacteriota bacterium (assembly GCA_035256645.1). Lineage (GTDB taxonomy): Bacteria > Desulfobacterota > WTBG01 > JAGOGO01 > JAGOGO01. The sequence continues at coordinate 12,103 of DATEXU010000026.1, forward strand.
TAGGTTTTCCCTCTAATCCAGATTGAGCAGGAAATGGTGGACGTGCTTTCGGCATACCTCTTTTCCCTTCAATGGAGGCCATCAGCGCTGTTTCCTCACCACACACGAATGCTCCTGCTCCCATTTTAAGCGCAAGCGAAAAATTAAAAGCGGTTCCCAAAATATTTTTACCTAACAGGCCGAGTTCGTTCATTTGTTCTAAGGCAACCGCAAGGTGCTCAACCGCGATCGGATATTCCTCCCGTACATAAATGTATCCATGTTCTGCTCCCATCGCATAAGCACCAATCAGCATCCCCTCGAGCACCGCATGAGGGTCGCCCTCCAAAATCGCCCGGTCCATAAAAGCACCAGGGTCACCCTCGTCAGCATTACATACGATATATTTCGGACGTCCTTGAGCCTGGCGGGCAAGCTTCCATTTCGTCCCGGTGGGAAAGCCGGCTCCTCCGCGTCCTCTCAGTTTTGCAGTGCTTACCTCCTCGATCACCTCGTCGGGAGTCATCCGGGAAAGGGCTTTGACTAAAGCCTGATATCCGCCTGCCGCGATATAGTGGTCGATTTTAGTAGGATCAATTTTTCCACAATTAAATAAAACTCTTCTCTCTTGTTTCATATAAAAAGGAATCTGACTTCGATAAAAAATTGATTTTCCCGTCTGAGGGTCTTTGTATGCTAACCGGTCAATAAACTGATTATTTTTCAGTGTTGCCGCCACAACCTCGGCAGCGTCATCAGGATTTAATTCTTGATATTGAATTCCCAAGGGTTCGATGGCAATCACCGGAGCTTTGGCGCATAGTCCATGACAACCCGTGGCCCGTACCTCCACCTGCTCCTCAAGCCCTTGAATTTTGACTTCCTTTTCCAGCGCGCTTTTCACGTCCGCTGAACCATACGCTCGACAACCCGTCAAACAGACCAAAACAACCGTTTTCTGTCTCTCCGTATGAGAGCGAATCTTGTTGCGCAACCATTCCAGCTGTCCAATAGAAAGAAGCCTTTCCATCTACTCGGTCCCTTTATCTTTCTGGTACTGAGATAACACACTGGTAACTTTTGGCGGGGAAAGTTTGCCAAAATACGTCCGGTTAACCATCATGGTGGGGGCTAAAAAACATGCCCCGAGGCAGGCTACAGTTTCCAGGGTGAATTGATAATCCGGACTCGTTTCACCTTCTTGAAGCCCTAACTCTCTTTTCATTAATCTCAAAATTCCCCGGCCCCCTTTTACATGGCACGCGGTTCCCCGACAAACCCGAAGCACATATTTGCCTTTGGGCTTTAACGTGAAGCCCGCATAAAAAGTTATGACTCCTTGTACCTGAGCTGGTGATAGGTGAATGGCTTCAGCTACCGGCTCTATTGATTCCGGTGGAATGTATCCACAAACTTCCTGGATTTCCTGAAGTAAGGGGATAAGTGCCCATTTTTCCCCCCGGTGTTTATCAATCACCGCTCCAATTTTATTCCAGTCAATTGTTTTTGGTTCCATTAAAAATTTCCCTCCACCTTTTCAATCCTCACCCGAACTTCCTTCCAGCCGGGAGAATTTGCTTCTTCCAGTAAAGACAATTCAATCAAGTTGCGTGCATCATTAGCATTAAAACCCATCGGCACAAAAATCAGCCCCTCTCTTAAAGTGTTTACTATCGTGATTCTCCTCACCACGATTCCAGAGGGAGAAATAACTCGAACAGTATCCCCAGCGTTAAGGATCAATTTTTTTGCATCAAGAGGCGAGATTTCAATATCGCCTTTAAAAGGAAAATCCCGGATGCGCTCTGAACGGCTGGTTCTTGTTCCGCTCCCCAGGTGAAAGCGAAGGGATCCTAAAATAGCAGTAAAAGGATAATCAGTTTCAGAACTATCAACATCAATAGAAACGACCGGACAAAAGGGGATTAAATCACCTTTCTTCCCAAAATTAAAAAGCCGCTTTTGGCTGGTTTCTTTTATCCATGCCCTCTCTTTTTCTATATCAGCATACAGGGGAATAAGGTGACCGATCTCCTTTCTTATACTTTTAAGCGAACCAAAAGATTTCGGACTCTTCATCTTTACGGCGAGCAGATCAAGAATTTGCCAGTCAGGTTTGGCATCCCCCGGAGGCGATACTGCCGGCTCAAAACCCTGTATTCTCCCTTCGAGGTTAGTAAACGACCCTCCTTTTTCACTGGGGGCAGCACCAGGTAAAATTACATGGGCAATTTTAGCGGTCTCGTTATCAAGGATGTCTTGCACCACGATAAATTCTACGTTAGTTAAAGCCTTGCGTACTCTCTCCGGTTGGGGAAGGCTCCGGAGAGGGTTTTCTCCCATGATATATAATGCTTTTAAATTCCCCTTTTCCGCTTCTTTAATCATGCGCACGAGATTGAGTCCGGGGTCAGGTGAAAGCTTGGTCCCCCACGCTCCTTCCCATTCTTTTCGTCCTTGGTCATTTTTGAGGGATACGTGTCCAGGAAGGCTGTCGGGCACTGCCCCCAGATCCCCTGCACCACACTGATTGTTTTCTCTGGCCAAAAAATAAAGCCCTCCCCCTTTGTCTCCCAGGCTTCCGGTCATCAGGGAAAGGTTCACCATAGCTTCCAGGCATTGGGATCCATTTTTCTGAAGCGTTACCCCTTCTCCCACTACAAAGGCGATCTTTTTGTTTTTTAATAATGATGCTGTCTTTTTAAATGTCTCCTCACCTACCCCTGTCCTCTGATAAATCTTTTTAAGACTGATAGAAGCAAGGCTTTCACGGTACAGGCTGAACCCTTCGGTAAATTGCTCGATGAAATGAGCGTCATAAGTATTCTGATCGCAAAGAAAAGCAGAAATCCCATTGATAAGCTCAAGATCAGTGCAGGGATTAATCGGAAGCCAAAGGGTGGCAGAGGAAACTAATTCGGTTTTTCTCGGGCCAGTGATAAGTAAGGGAATTCCGTTTTTGGCCGCCTTTTTAATATAATACCCAACGACCGGGGCTGATTGAGTAGGATCAGCGCCCAAGACAAAAATAGCTCCCGCATGTTCAAGGTCAGAAAGAGCGTTGATCCGACTGCCACCGATCTTTCTCACCAAATCGTTCCAAACGGATCGGCCTGATCCATAACCTCCATTGTCAATGTTGTTAGTTTTTAAAAGTACTCGGGCAATTTTCTGAAAAAGATAATTTTCTTCATTGGTACATTTGGAAGAACCTAAAAATGCGATACTCTGGGGACCATAAATATTTTTAAGGGAAAGAAACCGATCGGCAACAATGTCCAAAGCATTCTCCCAGGAAGTCGGAATCCTGGTGCCGTTTTGACGAATTAAAGGAGACGTTAACCGGTCTGTGGAGTTCAGAAAGTCATGCGCAAAATGTCCTCGAACACAGAGCGTGGAACCATTGACCGTGCCTTCCTGGTGAGAAGGATTGGTCTCCACAACCCGCTCAAATGCAACTCCCAAAGAAAGACAACACCCCACCCCACAAAAGCCGCAAATAGATAGAGTCTCACGTTCTGGGGAACCGATAAAAATAGTATTTCTGGTAGACAAAGCGCCGGTTGGGCAAAGGGAAACGCAGGTGCCACAAAAGGTACATTGAGAATCTTCTAAAGGACGGTCCTGGAGCGTAGCTGGCCGGCAGTTAAAGCCTCTATGATTATAATCAATTGCCCCCACAAAAACCAATTCATGGTCAGCCCGAATACACGTGCCACAAAGGACGCATTTATTTAAATCTCGGACAATAAAAGGATTTGCCTGCTCAAGGGGTTTATAATGCGGCATGGGATAAAGGTCCGTCTGGCTGATACCCAGCTGAGCAGCAATCTCACGCAATTTACAACGGTTGCCTTTGTTACAAACCAGACAAGATTCAGGATGCTCAGCCATCAAGAGGCGGATGATGTTTATCCGGTGATTTTTTATCCGCGTCGAGTCAGTCCGGATAGTCAGGTCCGGAAAAGCCGGAGTAACACAGGAAGCCATGATCCGGCCGGTTTTTTCATCCTCAACCAGACAAAGACGGCAGGCGCCAAAAGGCAGGAGTGCATGATGATGGCAAAGGGTGGGTATTTTTATACCAAGCTTTTTAGCAGCATTTAAAATGCTGGTTCCCGGCATACAACTAACCGGTTTTCCGTCTATGGTTAGGGCAATGGTTTCCAAAAAAATACCCCCTTTCAGGGTAATGGATATTTTCTCCCTAACTCCGATGAATCAACCACCCTCAAATCAGCTTGGCTGCATCTAAATAATATCGCAGTTTTTCTTCACCACCGATGGTTATTACATGAACTCCTTGGCATAAATCTTTAAGGCCGGATACCGTTTCCGCAAAAATCTCAATGCTGGCTTTTTGCTTTTCAGGTGACTTGATAAGTTTTGTTATAATCCACTCAGGGACCAAACCCGATTTAAAATGCCGATTGAGGAACTGAGCCATGCTGGCGGTTCGTAAAATCATTACCTCAGCAATGATGGGAACGCCAAATGGCTGTACCTGTTTTATGAACTTTTCAAAAAGGTTGAGATCAAAAACCGGAGTTGTAAGAAAATAACCGGTGCCGACCTTAAGCATTTCTTCCATCTCTTTCATTTCCATTTCCGGAACATTTTTGCCCCATCCTGACTCAACCCCGGAACCCAAGAAGAATTCAGCCTTAAAAGGCAGTTCCTTGTTCTCTACGGTATGGCCTTCTCGGATGTTCTCTAAAACAGAGTGTAATTTTCCTACATCCACATGAAAAAACATCATTTCCTGGAGACTATCCCCGGTAATCCGATAATCTTCAGTAAAAACAAGAAGGTTTTCTACTCCGCCTTCATACGCCAGGAGGAGATCTTTTTGTAATTGGATTCGGTTCTTATCCCGCGTAGTCGTTTGGTAAATCGGCTCAAAACGATTCTGTTTAAGAAGATTACAGGTATGGAGCTTATCTCCGACTATTCCCTCAAGGTCAATTTCAGGCACGGTAACACCGTCCACCCGGCCTCGAACCAACTCCAAGGTTTTAATAAGTTCTTGTGGTTCCTCATTGAGGGGTGAATGAATTTCAGAGGTGACTACAAACTTACCTTTTTTTAGCGCTTCGTTAAGCTTCATTTTTGGTTACACTGCTTATCGGGGTTAAACCAATTTTTTTACGCAACTAAGCCCAACAATCGGGCTACCTCTTTTTTTAACTGAGGCAACGGCAAGGGTTTGGTGAAACAAAGGTCAGCGCCAAACCCTTTCATTTTTTTGAATTTTTCTTCATCAAGATAAGCAGACAAAACAATAATTTTCATATCTTTCGTCACATTATCGCTTTTTATTTTTTTGCAAACCTCGTACCCTTTGATATCCGGCATCATAATATCCAGAATCATAAGATGAGGTTTAAAATAATTCACTTGCAAACCAGCTTCAAAACCATCCGCAGCCGAGATTACCTCGTAATTGTATTCATCCTCTTCAAACGCCTGAACAAGGGTTTCAACAATAATCTGATCATCATCAACGATCAAAATTCTTTTTCTTTCTTCTTTTAATTCTTCTTCGGGAATAGGAATCCCCTGTTTTTTCATGAAGTCTTCAAGGTCAGTCTTTTTAATCCGCCGATGTCCTCCGACAGTTTTGAAGGCTTTGATATGACCGGACTCAATCCAGTTGATAATGGTTTTTGAAGAAACCTTGCAATATTTGCACGCTTGAAAAACAGTGAGTATTTCTTCCATATATTAAATCCTTTAAATTATATTTCTGTTTTTTTAATTATTATAGAAATTATAGTTTGTCAAGATATTTTTTTAATTATAATAATTATAATTAATATAATTTATAAACATAAAATTTCTTATTTATCAATAAAACAGTAACCAGAAATATGAGAAAAGTATTTCCCGGTGATTTTTAAAGGTAATTGATATTAGGCGATGGCAGTTTCTTTTTCGGTATTTTTATAAGCCGGAAGGATAATGGTAAAAGTTGTTCCAATGCCCCATGTGCTTTCGACCTTGATGTCGCCTCCATGATCTTTGATGAACCCATAACAAACGGAAAGCCCAAGTCCCACATCTTTTACGTTATCTCTCGTGGTAAAAAAGGTATCAAAAATTCTATTGATATTTTCTTCTTTAATGCCTGTCCCGGTATCAGTAATCTCAGCATAAATATTATCCCCTGCTTGCCACGTTTTGACGGTCAGTGTTCCACCCTCGGACATAGCATCCTTCGCATTGGCAAACATATTGAGAAAGACCTGGCGCAGTTGGTTCTTTGAGGCGAAGACCATCCCCATGTTTTCGTTTAATGCAGTCGAAATGCGAATATCATTTTCTCGTAATTGTTTTTCCTGTAGAACGAGGATTTCATCAAGGACGATGTTGATATCAGTGGATTGTTTTTCTTCCTGATCAGGTTTAGAAAAAGAGAGCATTTTACGAAGTAGTTCACTAAGCCGCACGGTTTCCGAGAGGGCCATCTCTAAAATTTTTCTCCTTTTATTTTCGGGAGGAATTTCGGTTTTCATCAATTCCAAGGTGTTCATTATCCCGTAAAGTGGATTATTCAACTCATGGGCGATTTGCGAGGTTAACCGCCCCATAGCGGCGAGTTTTTCTGATTGTAGCAACTGCTCTTGTGTTCTCCTGAGCTTTCGTTCCATCTCCAACCTTTCGGTAAGATCCACAAATATGCCTACCGAACCAACTTCATTTCCTTTTTCATTATAAATAATTGACGCGGAGAGGTTTCCATCCACAACCGAACCATCTTGTCGAACGTGCACGCGTGGCAAAGATCGCAATTTTCCAACTCCCCCATGCTCAGGACTCCGCATCATCTGCATGACCTTCTTGGCCATCCCAGGGGGATAAATCTTTTCAATGTGCATCTTATTAATAACGTCTTCAGCTTTATATCCGTAGGTTTCTTCTGCGGCCTGATTCCAGATGATAATATTCCCCTTTAAATCAGCCGCCACGATGGTATTCGGCGAACTCTGAATAATTTTGTTCAAAAATTCATGGGCTTCCTTAAGCTCCTTCTCCATTTTCATTCTTTGCGTTTGGTCCACCATAATTCCTTCATACCCCAAAACATTCCCCTGCTGATTATACCGAACAAGGCTTGTAAGCTGGACAACGATCGGGGTTCCATCCTTCCGTTTAAAGTCAACCTCATAATTGATTACCTGACCTTCCCTCTCGATCATTTCTTGGAATGTGCGACGGTCCTGAGGTTTGAGATAAAGATCTTTTGTAATATCAATCTTAAGAAATTCCTCCTTGTTTGCATAACCCAGCATAGTGAGGAGGGCTTTGTTGGCATTTAGAAATTTTCCTTCTTTGCTGCTTATGTATACCCCGCAACCCACGTTTTCAAATAATCTTTTGTAATCCTCTTCTGAGGTCTTGATCTTCTCCTCTCGCTTTTTTCGCTGCGTAATGTCACGACAAATACCAAGCTTCAATACGGTCCCGTCCAGGTTTTTTAAGGGCATTTCCAAAACATAATAGGTTTTATCAACCTTTGGGAGGTAGATCTCCCTCCGGATAGTACCTCCGGCAAAAACCTCTTTTGATCGGCACCACGGGCATACCTCGTCACTTTGATTCAACACAAAATAACATTTTTCTCCTCTTGCCTCCCCAAAATCTTTAACCATGCTATCATTCATAAATTCAACAGAGTAATCATCTTTAATGATATAAACATTGTCCTGCATGGCTTGAAAAATGGAGATCATTTGACTGTTTTTTTCCTTCATTATCTATGCTCCTTATAACAAGACTCTGCGAAAAATAAACCCCATTAGAAGAATTTCGCGCGGGGCATTTACCCCGTGCTTCTTCACCCTGTTAGATATTTGAGATCCAACAGGGCAAGCGGGGCATTTCTAACGGGGTAAACAAGGCGCCAATTGATAAACTGAATTTTACCATCTATTATCTCGAAAAAAAAGGGCGAATGCGAAAACGATTTTCCCTTGTCTGTGTATCCCTAGTAATGTTAAAATAATTTTTAAAGATTACTTTTATCTTTCTTTTATTAAAAGCAAAAGCTCATAAATCGGATTCAGAAAACTTGGAAGACAAACCGTCGTTTGGAGGACTCCTTAATAATCTTTTCTTTAAGGCCCTAAAATTCTTGGGGTATAGGCTGCTTAAGACATTTTTTTCCTTTGAAGCCGTCAACATCCATCAGGTACCCCCTACCGATGCTTTTATTATCACCGCCAATCACTTCAGTTTTATGGACCCCCCTGTGCTTCAAGCTGCCTGTCCACGAAGGATTTACTTCCTGATGACCGAAAAATATTACAACCCCATCTGGGGGCGCTGGTTTTTCAGGTTGATGCGCGCTATACCACTTCGTGACAACACTGTTTACAACATTGGTCCGGTAAAAACTGGTTTAGAAATTCTTAAGCATGGTAACGTGATTGGTATATTTCCTGAAGGAGGTATTAGTAAAACCGGTATCATTCAAGACGGGCGACCAGGGACTTTGTTATTAGCTCAAAAATCAAATGTGTCGATCCTTCCTGCTTTTATTTCGGGTACTTATCTGGCGCTGCCCAAACACGCAAAGTTTTTCCGCAAGGCTGACATAAAGGTTATCTTCGGAAATCCGATAACGTATGAGGAGCTTTCGAAAGGGGTAAAAGGGAAAAAAGGATTAGAAGAAGCAACCAAAAACCTAATTCAAAAAATCCGTGATTTGTCCCAAAAAGATCGGTGAACCCCGTTAGAAGGATTTCACACGGAGCATTTACTCCGTGCTTTTTCACCCTATTAGATGTTTGCTGCCTAACGGGGTAAGCAGGGCATTTCTAACGGGGTGAATTTTATCCTGCAAACTTTTATTGACTCATTTTTAATAGCGTGTAAACATTATAAAATAATATTTTTTCAAATCAGGATGTTGGGGCGCGTTGCCAAAATAGCAATTAAGGCTATTACGTCATGCTGAACTCGTTTCAGCATCTAATAAATTCAAAGGTTATGAGACCCTGAATCAAGTTCAGGGTGACAAAAAACGATTTGGGCAACACGCCTTTTGGTCTTAACCCATTTGGTAATGAGATAAAATTATGTCAGTTGATATCCATCAGGAAAAGCTGCTTATTCTCGACTTTGGCTCGCAATATACCCAATTGATTGCGCGACGAGTAAGGGAACTTAGAGTGTATTGTGAGATCCATCCTTTTAATCGCTCAATTGACTTCATCAAAAAATTTAACCCCCAGGGGATTATTCTCTCCGGAGGGCCTGCAAGTGTCTACGATGAAGGCGCTCCCACTCTCGCTGGGGAAGTCCTGGATCTTAATATCCCTATTTTGGGTATTTGCTATGGCATGCAAATCTTAACTAAATGTTTACAAGGAGTAGTCACTAACGCCCTCAAAAAAGAGTACGGGCGAGCAGTTATTAAGGTAAAAAAAGAAAGTCTCCTCTTTCGAGGTCTGGAACAACAGCAACAGGCCTGGATGAGCCATGGCGACAGGATTGAAAAGCTGCCTGAGGGTTTCATCACGATCGCCTATAGTGACAATTCCCCTCATGCTGCAATCCAGCACTCTAAAAAACCCTTTTACGGTGTCCAGTTTCATCCTGAAGTTATTCATACCCCAAAGGGAACCGACATTCTGAGAAACTTTGCTTTCCTGATCTGTAAATGCCAGGGGCTTTGGACGATGAAGTCATTCATTGAAACTACCATTAATGAAATCCGCTCGCTGGTCAAGAATAACCAGGTTATTTGTGCGGTAAGCGGGGGAGTTGATTCTACCGTTACTGCCGTCCTCATCCATCATGCGATTAATGAACGGCTTAAGTGTGTTTTTGTCAATAATGGGGTTTTGAGAAAAGGGGAAGCAGAGAAAGTAGTCAGTGTCTTTAAAAATAATTTCAAAATTAATCTTTCTTATGTAAATGAGGAAATGCGGTTTTTGGAAAAACTTAAAAATGTTACTGACCCGGAAGAAAAAAGGAAGATCATCGGCAATGAATTCATTTATGTCTTTGAAGATCACGCTCGGCAATTAAGAGGAATAGATTTTTTGGCGCAGGGAACACTTTATCCTGATGTGATTGAAAGCGTATCATTCAAAGGACCCTCTGCAACCATTAAGTCCCACCACAATGTCGGCGGCCTGCCGAAAAAGATGAATCTCAAATTAATTGAGCCCTTGCGGGAATTATTTAAAGATGAAGTAAGAGAACTGGGGAAAGAATTAGGGATTGACCATGACCTGCTGTGGCGACAGCCTTTTCCCGGCCCTGGTCTCGCAATTAGAATTTTAGGAGAGGTTACTTCTGAGCGTCTCCATATACTGCGAGAGGCAGATGATATTGTGGTAACTGAGATGAAGAAAAACGGTTGGTATGGGAAAGTCTGGCAGTCTTTTGCGGTTCTTCTGCCGGTAAAAACCGTCGGTGTCATGGGGGATGAAAGAACCTATGAAAATGTGATCGCCATTCGGGTAGTTGAAAGTAAAGACGGTATGACTGCCGACTGGGTTAAACTCCCTTATGATCTGCTTGGCCACATCGCCAACCGGATTATCAACGAAGTAACTGGGGTAAACCGTGTTGTCTATGACGTTTCCTCTAAGCCACCCAGCACGATCGAATGGGAATAAGAATATTTTAACCGCAAAAAATCCTTTTCAATCTTTTTTGTTGTTTTCGGTATTTTTCTCCCTTTCTTTCACTTTTTCTTTTCGACACGATTGGCATCGCGTATCACTACACATTTGGCAATAAAAACAATCCGGACAATTATGCTTCTTTTGACTTCCGGGTTTTATTTCGGGTTCATAAACCCAACCTTCAATTCCGGGTAATTTTATAAACGGCATTTCTGTTTCCTTTTTTCCTATTACCTATAACCTAAATTGAGCGATTTTCATTACAAAACAAGTAGGACAGGCGTCTCGCCTGTCCTGAGGGGTGAAATGACCGGACAGCCGGGACGGCTGTCCTACCGTGGTTTGGGCACCTTAGCAAACAAGAATCGCTCAATTTAGGTATAAGATATTTCTTTGAAAGTTTTTTTGCAATTTTTTATCACGTGATAATCATACCAGTATAAAAAAACTCTCAAAAATAGCCTCATCGTATTCTTTTTATTTAAGGTCAAAGCATTTTCTTAAAACAATTATTTATTTTTCGGGGAAAAGAAAATTTGCAAGGGTTTTTTAGCTGATTGCTTAGTTTTGGTTTGCGCGGTGCAGATTTCATTGTAAGGAAATCGGCGTTATGGTATATGATTACTAATCGGCCGTTATAACCAAAAAATATTATTTAATTAGATTGTTATTTATGAAACACGCGGATTTTGTACACCTACATCTTCATACCCAATATAGCTTGCTTGACGGCGCTATTCGACCAAAGGAACTTTTTGAACGAGCAAAAGAATACAACCTTCCGGCTCTTGCTATTACTGATCATGGAAATATGTTTGGTGCTATTGATTTCTATCAGACCGCCTATGCATATGGAATCAAGCCGATTATTGGCTGCGAAATCTATGTAGCGCCGGCGAGTCGGTTTGATAAAGATATCCCAGGGATTTCTGAAGCTTCCTTTCATTTAGTTCTCTTAGTGAAAAATCAGATTGGTTATAAAAACCTGCTCAATTTGGTAAGCAAAGCTTATTTTGAAGGGTTTTACTACCGGCCTCGGGTAGATAAAGAACTATTGAAAGAGTGTAACCAAGGACTTATTGCCATGAGCTCCTGTCTCCACGGAGAAATTCCCTACCTCATTGTCCAAAAACAAGAAGAGCAGGCTTTAAAGACAGCAGCTGAGTACAGAGAAATTTTTGATAATAACCGCTTCTTTCTCGAAATCCAGGAGAACGGGATCAAGGAGCAAAGCATTGCTAACCGAGGTATTCTCGAAATAAGTAAAAAACTCGGTATCCCGATTGTTGCAACCAATGACTGCCATTACCTGAATAAAGAGGATGTGATGGCTCATGCAGCCCTGGTGGCAATCCGAACGGGGAAGACCCTTTCGAGCCCGGACCGAATGAAATTTTCAACCGAAGAACTTTACTTTAAACCTCCGGAGATGATGAAGGAGATTTTCCGAGATTTTCCTGAGGCAATAAAGAATACTATAGAAATTTCTGAGCGCTGTAATTTGGAACTAAAATTTAATGAACTGAAATTTCCGTCTTTCCCGGTTGAAGAAAGTGAAACCCCTAATACTGCCCTCCGGAACTTTGCCCAAATAGGTTTAGAAGAGCGCCTGCAAAAACACCCGCTCCGTTTGAATCCAGATTTCACTTCCTTAAACAAAAACTATCAGGAACGGCTTGAGAATGAATTGGAACTAATTAATTCCGAAGGATTCGCAAGTTACTTTCTCATTGTTTCTGATTTTGTTAATTTTGCGAAAAAAAATAATATTCCGGTTGGGCCGGGCCGCGGATCAGCAGCGGGAAGCTTAGTCGCCTATTCTCTGAGAATAACCGAGGTTGACCCAATCCCTTTCGGACTTCTTTTTGAACGGTTTTTAAATCCGGAGCGGATTTCCCCACCCGATATTGATATTGACTTTTGTATGGATGGCCGGGACCGGGTAATTGAATATGTGAGGAATAAATACGGAAATGACAAGGTAGCGCAGATTATCACCTTTGGGAAAATGAAGGCTCGGGCAGTGGTAAGAGATGTGGGCAGAGCCCTCGATATGCCCTATAAAGAAGTTGATACGATTGCCAAACTCATTCCCGACACACTCAATATCACCATTAACGAGGCCCTTCGTCTGGAACCGGCATTACGGAAATTGGAAGACGAGGATGAAAAGATAAAATTACTTATTACCCTCTCACGGGTCTTAGAGGGTCTTCCCCGACATGAATCCACCCATGCAGCGGGGGTGGTGATCTCCGACAAACCTCTGGTAGAATATCTTCCTTTATGTAAAGACTCCAAGGGAGAAGTGGCCACCCAGTATGCCATGGATGATGTGGCTAAAATTGGCCTTATCAAGTTTGATTTTCTGGGTCTTAGAACCCTTACCGTAATTAACCAGACCTTGAAACTGATAAATCGAAACGAAATAAAAATACCCGACATCAATAAAATTCCGTCAGACGACAAAGAGACCTATGCGTTATTATCCTCAGGAGAAACTGAGGGTGTCTTCCAGCTTGAAAGTTCCGGGATGAAAGAGCTTATTTCCAAAATGCAGCCTGAAAATATTGATGATGTTACTGACCTTTTAGCACTCTATCGCCCTGGCCCACTGCAGTCGGGCATGGTGGATGATTACATACGGAGAAGAAAGGGTGAAACCACTATTTCTTACCTTGTTCCCCAGTTGAAAAGCACCCTCGCTGATACCTATGGTGTCATCCTCTATCAAGAACAGGTGATGAAGATCGCCCAAGTTTTAGCGGGATATTCTTTGGGCGAAGCTGATATCCTTCGCCGCGCTATGGGCAAGAAAAAATTTCAGGAGATGGAAGAGCAGAAGGAAAAATTTCTTCAGGGTACTCAGAAGCATAAAATTCAGCCAAAAAAAGCAGAAGAGATTTTCAATTTGATGGCAAATTTTGCCGGTTATGGGTTTAATAAATCTCACAGCGTTGCCTACGCCATGATTGCTTATCAGACTGCCTATCTAAAGGCTCACTACCCCGTTGAATTCATGGCTGCTTTATTAACCTGTGAGATGGGAAATACGGATAAAGTAATCCGTCATATCGGGGAATGTCGGGAAAGAGGTCTCGAAGTTTTACCCCCGGATGTTAATGAAAGTCAACGAGACTTTATTGTTGCCGGCAAAAAAATTCGTTTTGGATTAGCGGCAGTAAAAAATGTGGGAACAGCGGCTATTGAGGCAATTATTAAAGCCCGCGACAATGAAGGGCCTTTTAACAGTATTTTCGATTTTTGCCAGCGAGTTGATTTGCGAAAAGTTAATAAGAAGGTAATTGAAAGTTTGATTAAATGCGGCGCTTTTGATTCAACCGGCGCCCTGCGTTCTCAACTGTGGTCAATTTACGAAAAAGCTATGGAGAAAGGTCAACAACTTCAAAAGCAAAAAGGAGACAAGCAAAAATCATTGTTCGGTGAAGCGGAAAATGGTTCTTCTTTCTCATATAACGGCAAGTATCCGGAGATTCGTGAATGGCCGGAAAGCGAACTTCTGGCCTATGAAAAAGAAGCCCTCGGTTTTTTTATTTCCAGCCATCCCCTGGTAAGCTTTGAAAAAGAATTAAAAAAAGTATCCAACACTGATACAAAAGAAATCCAAAACTTAAAAGATGGGGCAGAGGCAAAAATCGGAGGTGTACCGGTAGCAGTAAACGAAATTAAAACCAAGCGGGGAGATATTATGGCCTTTGTAACCCTTGAAGATTTGAATGGATCAATTGAGGTTATTGTATTTGCTGAACTCTATAAAAAAGTCTCTCCGATTATAAAAAGCGAACAACCGATTTTGGTAAAAGGCAAGGTTACTATTGACGCGAACAATCAAAAGTCCAAGGTAAAAGCCGAAGATATAAGCCTTCTCGCTGATGCTGCAAAAATTTTACCGTCGGCTGTGCACGTTAGTTTGGATGTCTCAGTGATCTCAAAACCACAACTGGAAAAATTAAAAAATATCCTCAAGAATCACTCTGGAAAATGCGCCACCTTCCTTCATCTTTCCATACCTGGACAGTCCGAGACCATTATTTCCTTGCCGGAAGAATTTCACTTAAATCCTTCCGAAGGTTTGTCTAAAGAAGTTGAATACCTCTTCGGAAGCCAGGTGATGACATTCGACTAATTTAATTTATGTACATTCATAGAACGTATAGGAACTTTGATGAAAATGAAAAGCTTATCCCTTTCCAGGTTAGCATTAAAGAAACAGACCTTTATTTAAAAGCTCGGAAAAATTTAGAAAAAGAAGCATTGGCTTTGGCTTCTCTTTATAGAGGCCACATTGAGAATTATATTCTTTCACATCCTGCTTTTGAGAAAAACTTAGTTCCTTTACCCTATGATGACTATGCCCCGTTGATTGTAAAGGAGATGCTCCGAGCCTCTTCACTCGTGGGAGTTGGTCCTATGGCCGCGGTAGCAGGCGCGATTGCGGAATTTGTCGGAAAGTCACTTTTGAGGTATTCTTCGGAGGTAATTGTTGAAAATGGGGGTGATATATTTGTATCCACTGTCGAAGAGATTATCGTTAAAATATTTGCCGGCGCATCCCCTCTTTCAGAAAAAATCGGTATTAAAGTGTTGCCTTCTGAAATGCCGCTCGGTGTTTGCACCTCATCAGGCACTGTTGGGCCATCTTTGAGTTTTGGCAAGGCTGATGCGGTGACCATAGTGTCTCCTTCAACGGCCTTAGCTGATTCAGTCGCCACAGCAGTCGGTAATAGGGTAAAAAAAGCAGACGATATTCCTTTCAGTCTAAAGGTGGCAGAGTCACTACCAGGGATAAAGGGAGCTGTTATTATAGTGGGTAAAAAAATGGGGGTCTGGGGGAATATTGAGTTACTTAAATTATAGGAGTTATCCCAATGCTTCTTCATCTCGGAATGGTTATTATCGGTTTAATTATGGTCAGTTTTGCTTTTTGGGCGATTCATTATCGAACGGGCTTTTTAGAAAAGTTAGGGGGCATCATTGCCCCCCTTGGCGTGCTGATAACTATTTTGGGGGCGCTCCTCCTTGCAGTACCTGGTTTTTTTTCACCGCTCAAAGATATGATCGCTGAATTTTTAAAATAAACACCGTTATACACAACGTCATAAATAATTGCGCATGACTATCATTGCCGAGAGAAAACACCCAGTACATGGTTCGACAGGGCCTGTCCTGAGTTTATCGAAGGGTGACGGATGCGCAAATAATTACGTCGTCATGTATGGTTTACTCGTCCTTCTGCCCGGTTAGATATTTGTTATCTAACGAGGCAAGCAGAACATTTCTAATGGGATAACATTATTAACATCTTATACTTGTGGTTGAAATGAAAAAGCTTGAAATAACCAAAATGCACGGATCAGGAAATGACTTCATTATTATTGATAATCGCTCTAATTTGTTAAAAGGAGTTTCCTTCCCTGAGCTTGCTCGTACCCTTTGCCGTCGCCGGGAAGCTGTTGGAGCTGATGGTCTTATTTTGGTAGAAAACTCTGTTATCGCAGATTTTAAGTGGCGCTTCTTTAACGCTGATGGGAGCGAAGCCGAGATGTGCGGAAATGGTGGCCGCTGTGTTGCCCGGTTTGCTTTTCTAAATGGTATTGCTAAAGCAAAGCTTGCTTTTGAAACTATGGCGGGGGTTATTCAGGCTGAAGTCACCAGCCAGAGAGTTAAGCTCCAGCTACCGTCGCCGACAGACTTAAAATTAAATCAAGAAATTTCTGTCGATGACAGGAACTATATTATGGGAAGCATCAATATTGGTGTTCCTCATGCGGTTTTATTGGTTGAGGATACAGATTATGCTCCAGTAATTGACGTGGGCCGAAAAATTAGGTTTCACCCGGCATTTCAACCAGCGGGGACCAATGTTAATTTTGTTCACCTCATCGATGGCTCTCATTTAAATATCCGAACCTATGAACGAGGTGTGGAAGATGAAACTTTGGCGTGTGGAACCGGTTCAGTTGCTTCCGCTCTCATTACTGCTGCTTTAAACCAGGTTACATCCCCGGTGGAAGTCAAAACCCGGGGAAATGAAACCCTTACCATCTATTTTCAAAAAAACAATGAACTTCCCTTTTCTCACGTGTATTTGGAAGGAGATACATGCCTGGTATTTGAAGGTACTCTGGGAGAAGACATTTGGCAGCAGTATCAAAAAAATAACGTCAGTTATGAGCCATAATTACCAATTATGCCTGGCGAGAGCAACCTTCTCCTTTACCGTGTTTCACTCTTCGGGACTCAAACTAATAATTATTAATCACTACACTACCTACTATAAAAAATGTTGCTCAAAATAACCAACAGAATATACAAAATAATAAGAATCTATCGCCTGCTTATTGTCACAAAAATTATTAATAAAGAAAGCAAAAATATTTTGGACATTGGATGTCAAGATTTTTCTTCCTATAATAAACTCAAA
This sequence comes from Thermodesulfobacteriota bacterium, assembly GCA_035256645.1. Classification (GTDB taxonomy): domain Bacteria; phylum Desulfobacterota; class WTBG01; order JAGOGO01; family JAGOGO01. The sequence continues at coordinate 29,167 of DATEXU010000026.1, forward strand.
GGATCTTTTGATATTACCTTAGCAGATGCATATCCTAAAAATGAAAAGATAAAAAAAGAACATATTGAATTCTTAAGTTTTGGTGACAAAATATTTGACACGGTTCTTTGTCTAGAGGTGCTCGAACATACGCATGATCCTGTGAGGGCAATAAAAGAACTGCAAAGAGTAACCAAAAAAGACCTCATTATTTCAATACCCAACGAACCATTCTTTTCATTCTTTAGATTGCTTTTCTGGGAAAAAGAACACCTTTGGGCAATTACTCCAAAAGTTTTAAAATATTACCTTGGAACTCCTGAATTTGAAAAAACATTTTTTTTGAAGCGCTATTATATAGCGAAATGGTCTTTTTAAAGCAAAGACTTTTTAATTGATATGAGTAAATGTAGATTGCCCATTATTTTCTTTTTACTAATTTCCACCCTTTATGCCAATTCAATTTCGGGTGCCTTTCTTATTGATGATACATTTTTAGTCCGCGATAATCCTTTCATAGAAAATTTTTCAAGCCTGATTTCCTACTTCACTTCCAGCACGGAAACCTTTATTCGACCGGTCCGCCTCTTTTCTTTCTACCTCGATACGGTACTGTTCGGCAAAAGCACCGTTGGCTATCATGTCTCAAACATCATCTACTACTTTTTATTCTGTATCCTTGC
>DATEXU010000027.1:0-6541 GCA_035256645.1 Thermodesulfobacteriota bacterium
GAGAGCATCTTTCACTCTGGCGATTCCTTTGCCCCCTACCATCAACGGCGCCTGTTTCCCGCCGATTATTTTGGGGGCATAAAAAAATAAAACTTTATCAACGATCCCCGACTGAAGCGCCGAGGTATTGATCTCACTTCCCCCTTCAATCAACACGCTGGTAATCTCCTCTTTGCCCAGGGCCTCCATGAGCAGACAGAGGTCAACCCAACCCTGAGAGGGGATTACTAAAATCCGTGCTCCTTTCTTTTCGAGCAGTGCGCGCTTTTTCAGAGAGGCTTTCGGAGTGGTGGCAATAATTGTCGGCGCTGGAGAGTGGGGGTTTAAAACTTTAGCTTTGGGGGAAATGCTGAGAGTTGAGTCAACCACTATGCGAATCGGATCTCTTCCTTTACGATTCTTTAACCGGCAGGTAAGTTGAGGGTCGTCTTTTTTGACTGTCCCAATCCCTACCAGCACTGCGTCAACCGCACTCCGTAACTGGTGAACATACTCACGGGATTTTTCATTCGTAATCCATTGTGAATCACCGGTCTCCGCCGCGATTCTCCCATCGAGACTGGCGGCTGTCTTCAGAATAACAAAGGGGCGCTTGGTGGTAATGTATTTGATAAACACCTCATTCAGTTTGCGGCATTCTTTTTCCAGAATTCCGGTCGCAACCTCAATTCCCGCTTCTTTTAGTCTTCTTATCCCCTTCCCACGCACTAAAGGGTTAGGATCCACCATTCCCATAAATACTTTCATTATTTTTTTTTGGATAATAGCATCCACACACGGGGGGGTCCTCCCAAAATGGCTGCACGGCTCTAAATTCAAATAGAGTTCCGCTCCTTGAGCTTGATCTCCTGATTTTTTGAGTGCATTTATTTCAGCATGAGGGGTTCCGGATCGGCGATGAAACCCTTGTCCCACAATTTTGCCACTTTTAACGATCAAAGCCCCAACTAAAGGGTTTGGGCTGGTTTGGCCTTGTGCCTTTGAAGCCAGTTTAATGGCCAACCACATGTATTCTTCAGGAGTTTTTTTAAGGACAAGGTTTTGCAAGCGAGTAGATTGGTTAAGACTTTTTTTCTTTCTCACGGGTTCCGAGTAATTCCTTAACTTCACTCATAAAATCAGTGAGATCTTTAAAAGACCGGTAGACCGAAGCAAAACGGACATACGCAACTTCGTCCAACGCATGTAATTCCTGCATAATTTTTTCGCCAATAACCGAGGAGGGTAGTTCTTTTTCTCCTTTTTCCTGTAGAAATTCCTCAATCCTTGAAACGGTAGCTTCCATATCCTCTGCGCTGATCGGTCTTTTCTGACAGGCTTTTTGAATCCCCCCCAAAATCTTGTTCCGGTCAAACGGTTCTCGGCCCCCATCCTTTTTAATCACCATGGGCATAATCTCTTCGATCCGTTCGTGAGTAGTGAATCTCCGTTGACACGCAAGACACTCTCTGCGCCGGCGAATCACGCTTCCATCCTTACTCATCCGGGAGTCAATTACTTTGTTTTCCAAATGACGGCAAAAAGGACATTTCATGTCATAATCCTTTAAGAAAAAATTTGGTAATGAGGACCATAAAGAATTTAAATATCGAAAATTTTTAATGTTGTCAACAGGAAAGAAGTTAGAAAAAAAGTTAGACAACGTAAAAAATTTTTTTATAAACCAGAAAAAACTTTTTTCACCAACCCAGCTTGAAGCGAATATATAAAAATCCTTAGACAAAACTAGTGCTTCTTGTCAGGTGCTTTGCGGGAGCATTCAAAAAACCCAAAGGAACTCCCGTTAGAAGGATTTCACACGGGACATTCATCCCTTAGAAAATTTTCTAATGGGATTTACCCCGTGCTTCTTCACCCTGTTAGATATTTGATATCTAACAGGGAAAGCGAGGCATTTCTAACGGGGTAAACAAAATATTTTTTTGATAGCTTTAGCTCAAGCACGAAAAATGCTTGCATAAAATATTCCAATTTGAGATTTTACCTGTTGACTTTGTTGGCTTTATATTATAATTTTTTAAACAAAAACCCTGTCCTATAGCAATGAAAATTGTCGCAGTAATTCCTGCACGTTATCAGTCAACCCGTCTCCCAGGCAAACCTCTTGCCGAAATAGCCGGAGAGCCAATGATTCGGTGGGTGTACGAACGCGCTCGAAAAGCTCAATTTATAGATGAAGTTTGGGTGGCAACGGATGACGAGCGGATAGATAAGGCAGTAAAAAGTTTTGGCGGCAATGCGCGGATGACTTCATCCGAACACCAGTCCGGAACCGACCGAATCGCCGAAATAGCCCGGCACATGGATTGGGATTTGGTGATCAATGTCCAGGGAGATGAACCACTCATTGATCCGGATATGATTGATGAAGTAATTTTATGCTTTAAAAATAACCCTTCGGTTTATATGGGTACATTGAAGCGAGAAATAAAAACTACTAATGAAGTCTTAAACCCAAATGTGGTAAAGGTCGTTACCGATAACGAAGGATATGCCCTTTATTTTTCACGTTCTCCTCTTCCTTTTTTGCGAACCCTTTGGAATACTATTCAAGAAATTGAGCACATACCCTTATCTTATCCTATTTTTAAACATATTGGGTTATATGGTTATACGAGGGATTTTCTTCTCCATTTTGCGAGCTTGAAGCCAACCCCATTAGAAAAAATCGAACACTTAGAACAACTGCGCGCCTTAGAACATGGCTATAAAATAAAAGTTGGGATAACCGAAAAAGATTCCCTCGGGGTCGACCACCCTGATGATCTGCAACGAGTTAGGACCCTGATTAAACAGCAGGGGTTATCCTTTAATGTTCCATAGGAGACAGAGGTGATTAAGCCCAAATATATTTTTATTACTGGTGGAGTTCTCTCATCGCTTGGTAAGGGAGTATCAGCTGCTTCGATCGGTGCCCTTTTGGAAGCGCGGGGCCTTACGGTTACTTTTTTGAAACTTGACCCCTATATCAATGTTGACCCTGGAACTATGAGCCCTTTTCAGCATGGCGAAGTTTTTGTAACTGATGATGGTGCCGAAACTGATTTGGATTTAGGCCACTATGAACGATACACCTCGACTCGGATGGGGAAAAAAAATAATTTTACCACCGGCCAAATTTACGATGCAGTAATCAATAAAGAAAGAAGAGGGGAGTATTTAGGGGGCACCGTCCAAGTTATCCCCCATATAACCGATGAAATTAAACAAAAGATCAGGGCAGTAGGCGGAGGAGCTGATATTGCTCTTGTTGAGATCGGTGGCACGGTGGGCGATATTGAATCTCTCCCTTTCCTGGAAGCAATACGACAGCTTAAAACCGATCTTGGAAAAGAAAATGTCTTGTACGTGCACCTCACCCTCGTCCCTTATATCGGGACCGCCGGACAACTTAAAACCAAACCCACTCAGCATAGCGTGAAAGAGCTCCTGGAGATCGGGATTCAGCCCGATATCCTCATATGCCGAACCGACCGGTTACTTCCGGATGATGTTAAGTCAAAAATTGCCCTTTTCTGCAACATTGATAAAAGCGCGGTAATAACAGCATTAGATGTGGGACACATTTATGAAGTGCCTTTAGTCTTTCATCAGGAAGGGATCGACGAAAAGATAGTTGAATTCCTCAATATCTGGACTGGTATGCCCAATTTGAGCACGTGGGAAGAAATTGTAAGAAGAATTAATCATCCTGAGTCATCAACCGCCATAGCGGTAATAGGGAAATATGTCAATTTAATTGACTCATATAAAAGCCTCAATGAAGCTCTCCTCCACGGCGGCATTGCCAATAACTGCCGGGTTAACCTTAAATTCGTCGACTCGGAAGAGATTGAAAAAAAAGGAGCAAAAGATTTACTTTCTGATGTTCAGGGTATTCTAGTACCCGGGGGGTTTGGAAACCGGGGGATTGAGGGAAAAATTGAAGCTATCCGTTATGCCCGGGAAAACAAAATACCTTTTTTTGGAATCTGTCTCGGGATGCAGCTTGCGGTGATTGAATTTGCCCGGACTGTCTGTGGGTTAAAGGAAGCCCATAGCGCGGAATTTGTTCCGGATACCCCTTATCCGGTCATTTTTCTTTTAAAAGAATGGATTGATTATAAAAATAATGTAGTGCAAAAGCGGGATGAAACTTCTTATTTGGGTGGGACCATGCGGCTCGGTGAATATCCTTGCAAAGTTCAAAAAGACACCTTCACCTACCAAGCTTATCAAAAAGAACTCATCCATGAGCGTCACCGCCATCGGTATGAATTCAACCAAAAGTATCAAGAAATCCTGGTTAATAATGGTCTTAAACTTGGGGGAACTTCACCAGATGGAAAGTTGGTGGAAATAATCGAGATCTCTGACCACCCTTGGTTTTTGGGATGCCAGTTCCATCCGGAATTTAAATCCAGACCAAAAGACCCCCACCCCTTGTTTCGAGAATTTATTCGTGCATCTTTAAGGTATAAATCATGACCGCCGAAGTAACCATAAACAACCATGTTAAAATCGGAGGGGGGAATCCTCTCGTGTTAATTGCCGGTCCCTGTGTAATCGAAACCGAAAAGAAAACCCTATGGCTCGCTCAGGAGCTTAAGACAATTACCGAAAAACTGAAGATCCCCTTTATCTTTAAATCTTCTTATGATAAGGCTAACCGCACCTCGATCAATTCTTACCGGGGACCTGGGTTAAAGGAAGGGTTGAGAATCTTGGCAAAGGTGAAAAAAAATTTGGGCGTCCCTATCCTCTCGGATGTGCATCAACTCTCAGAAATCAACCAAGCAGAAAAAGTTTTGGATATTATCCAAATCCCTGCCTTCTTATGCCGTCAAACTGACCTTATCGTTAAAGCTGCACGTACCGGGAAACCAATCAATATAAAAAAAGGGCAATTCCTTTCCCCCTATGAAATCGGGCCGATCACCAAAAAAATAACCACCTGTAATAATCCCCATATCCTTTTAACTGAACGAGGGACATCTTTTGGTTACAACAACTTAGTCGTTGATATGCGATCATTGGTGATCATGCGAAGATTCGGGTTTCCCATAATCTTTGATGCCACCCACAGCGTCCAGCTCCCCGGAGGAGAAAGCACTGTTTCCGGTGGGGAACGGGAATTTATCCCTTATCTGACAATGGCCGCAACCGCAGTAGGTGTTGATGGAGTATACTTAGAGGTCCATGATGATCCCGAAGAAGCGCTTTGTGATGGCCCCAATTCCTTAAAGATTTCTGAACTTGCGCCTTTGCTTAAGAAAATAAAAAAAATATCCACCACCAGTGAAAAAAGGTAGAACATGATCTTGAAAACTGCCAAGCGGGTTTTAAAAATTGAAGCTGAGTCAATCTTGAACCTAATTGATAAAATCAACAACAATTTTGTTCGTGCTGTTGATCTCATCTCCACATGCAAAGGCAAAGTGGTCCTGACCGGGATCGGAAAATCCGGGTTTATCAGCAGAAAAATTGCCTCTACCTTGGCAAGCACCGGAACCCCGGCTTTTTTTCTCCACCCGGCTGAGGGTGTTCACGGCGATATGGGGATGCTTTCTCCCAAGGATGTGGTAATCGTTATTTCCAATAGCGGCGAAACTGATGAAGTCCTTCAATTGATCCCACTCCTTAAGCACATGAACTTAAAGATAATTGTCTTTACCGGTAATGCACATTCCACCCTAGCCTCGCGGGGAGATATCATCATCAATACCAGTGTCAAGGAAGAAGCGTGTCCCTGGGGGTTCGTTCCTACCTCTTCTACCACTGCTGCCTTAGCTATGGGAGATGCCTTGGCGATCGCCGTCCTGAAAAAAAAGGGCTTCAAACAAGAAGATTTTGCCATCCTTCATCCCGGAGGAACGTTAGGAAAAAGGCTTTTTTTAAAGGTTACGGATCTTATGCACCGCGGAAGCTCTGTTCCTTTGGTACGAGAAAATACCATCATGAAAGATGCTTTATTAGAAATGACCTCCAAGCGGCTTGGGTTAACGGGAGTGGTGAATAAAAATAAAATCTTGGTCGGGGTGATTACTGATGGAGACCTGCGCCGAGCTTTGGAAAAACATAGCGATTTACTCAACAAAAAAGCCTTAGAAATCATGACCACCAACCCGAAATGGATCTCAGAGGACGCACTGGCTGTCATTGCCCTCGAAATGATGGAAGAGTATGCCATTACCGCCTTTTTTGTCTATAAAGGGAAAAAACCAAACCGAGTGGTTGGGGTTATCCATTTGCACGATTTGCTCAAAGCAGGAATTGTCTAAGATGATTGATACCAAGTTGCATTCAAAAGCAGATCGAGGCGACGACGAGGAATCGACGCAGGCGTACGTTTTAGTACGTCGAGGAGTATGACGAGGAGACAACAAAGCTATGCAAATGAAGGCGACTTGGTATGAGAAAGCCAAAAAAATCCGTCTGTTAATTTTAGACATTGATGGAGTTTTGACCGATGGAGCAATAATTTATTCCGATAGAGGAGGAGAATCCAAATCATTCAATGTCAAGGACGGGCTGGGAATAAAGATGTTAATCCAAGGGGGAA